>NZ_JAYKGW010000173.1:0-53816 GCF_035285525.1 Okeania sp.
AAAATATTGGTTATCGTGTTTATTACCAGTTACTTAATTCTGCTGATTTTGGATTGCCTCAAAATAGAGAAAGAGTTTTTATTGTCGGAATTAGGAAAGATTTAGATATAGATAATTTCTCTTTTCCTGAACCATTGAATTTACAAGTTAAAGTTTTTGAATTTATTGACGATATCCAGGATAATTTTAATATTCAAAAGAGAAAATTATCACCAGATATTTTGTTTAATGGTAGTGTTCCAGTATCTAGAAATAGATTTCATAAAAAAGATGAATTGAATGATTTTTTTGTTTTTTGTGACACCAGAAATGGTCATACAACAATTCATTCTTGGGATTTAATCGAGACAACTAAAAGAGAAAAGTTTATTTGTGAAACTATTCTGAAAAATAGACGGAAAAAAAAGTACGGAACTAAAGATGGTAATCCTTTATCTTTAGCAGATTTATCTGAATTAATAGATAATTTGCAAATGCAAGAATTGAATAATTTAGTAGAGAAAAAAATTATTAGTTATGTTGCCGAACAGGGTTATGAATTTGTCAATTCTAAAAATTCATCAGGTATTAATGGCATCTATCGAATATTTTTACCTCATTCAGAAATTGTGCCGATCTTAACTGCTACAAGTACAAAAGATTGTATAGCTACAGTTTCTATTAATGCAGAAACTCCAGAAGAGTATAAATCTTTATTTATTCAAGAAATTTATCGTCAGAAAAAATATCGTTATATAACTGCAAAAGACTGTGCTAAATTACAAGGTTTTCCTAGTTGGTTTAAACCCCATAGAAAAGAAAATATTGCTAAAAAACAATTTGGGAATGCAGTATCTATTCCAGTGGTTTATTATTTGGCTAAATCTTTAGTTAAGTTGTTAGGTTTTATTAATTAGAGTTTGCGTATGAACATCTAAAAGTATTAAAATTAATAATGGTTTTAGCAACTTTAGGTAGGGAAAAAGTACCAGCCTTTAGGTTAAACAAAAAGGTTAAAAAATCTAGCACAAAAGGCTAACATTTGAGGTGAAAAATTAAGAGACAATTCTTCTGTACGGACATTGCATCCAACCTCCCTAGTCCTCAATAACTCAATACGGTTCAGCTAAGACAAAAACTCATAAGATATGGAACCATTAAATAGACTTTTCAGACTACAAAACTGTACAAAAAATCCTTAACTCAACCGTATTGCTCCATAACTCCTATTCCTCCTGACTTCCCCTCCTGGGAGGGGTTAGGGGTGGGTTTACTTCTTACTCCCTACTTCCTACTCCCTACTCCCTACCTTAACAAAATTAACCCAAAGTCTCAGGGCAATATCCCAAACCCTTGACAAATTGACTTCTAAATGCTTCTATTTCTTCTTGATCCGGCTGTCCATGAGAAACCACTGCTACCTGATAACGTCTCATCACACTCAACGGTGATTGTCCAGTTTCCAAACCCCATAGTGCCATTCTCACACGAATATCAGGATCATAAGGTATCCCTAATTCATTCATAAAAGCCCGAAAATCTCCATGTTGTTCAGGATTCAAATAGTGACTCATTCTAATTTTTACCACCCAACCATCAATTTGATGAATTACTGTCATAAACTGAAGCGGTAGTTTATGGGCAATATTTAAGTATTCAACTACTCTCAGACACAGGGTAGTATTTGCTAAAAAGTAAAGGTATTCCATATCAAACTATTACCGCTGACAACTGTCCCTTTTCCTCAGGTTTAACCTCTTAGAAAAAATGTACTTAAAACGAGTAATTGTCTCTATTTCTTACAGAAATGGGAAACTATGATAGAAAGCGGGGCGGATATTACCGCTTCCCTATAAACACATTAGGTATGCGTTCTCCAATTTCTAGGAGTGGAAAACAGCTATAGAATCTATAGTCTTTTAATCTATATCAGGTATATTTGCCTGAAATATGTCTATACTTATATATTCACTCTTATGTATTGCACACCGCTAGGGGAAAAGTACCCTAATTTTTCTGGGGGACTTTACCCAGTTGGGAAGTGTGGGAACCGTGGGAAGTGTAGGAAGTGTGGGAAGAGGGAGATAGTAGAAACAACAATTGTTCCTTGATTTTTTAACCCTTAGTTTAATTTGCTGAAAATCCTAACTTTGAGGGAATAAACAAAAAATATTTACTCTGTTAAAACCCAACTACTTTACCTCACGAAGAATGGGAACTACTGTAATAACTGATAACTGAAATGACCGATATAGATTGGTCCATCGAGGCTTATAATTATGAACTTCCTCCAGAGCTAATTGCCCAAAATCCAGTTATACCAAGAGATATATCTCGCTTAATGGTGGTAGAATCATTAACACACCGTCATTGTATTTTTAGAGATGTAGTAGATTTACTCCTACCAGGAGATTTACTAATTTTGAATAATACTCGTGTGATTCCTGCGAGACTCTATGGTAAAAAGATAAGTGGCGCTCAAGTAGAAATCTTGTTATTAAAACCAATCAGTAATGATACTTGGTTAGCCTTAGTCAAACCTGGTAAACGTTTTATTACTGGTGCAAAAATTGAGTTTGAGCCTAACTCATCCTCAACTTGTGATTATAAATTGCAAGCGACAGTATTAGCAAATGACCGAGAAACTGGTGGACGTATTTTACAATTTGATTTGCCCCAAGAAGTTTCTTTGCTAGATTTGTTGCCCAAATTTGGTCATGTACCTTTTCCTCCTTATGTTACAGATTCACAGGCTCTTAGTGAACAATATCAAACTGTGTATAGTAGAGTTGCAGGAGCGATCGCTGCTCCTACTGCTGGTTTACATTTTACGGATGAGTTACTTGAAAAATTAGAAAAAAAGAATATTGAGCAAGCTTTTATAACTTTACACGTTGGTATTGGCACATTTCGTCCAGTTGAGGTTGAGGATATTACTACCCACAATATACATTCCGAATGGATTGAGGTTTCATCTACGACTGTGGAGAAAATTAATCAAACCAAGGCTAAAGGTGGGAGAATTATTGCTGTAGGAACGACGGTAGTTAGAGCTATTGAAGGAGCTTCTCTAGCTAATGAGAATCATGGTAATGATAAATCTTTAATTAAACCATTTTGTGGTGATACTAATATATTTATTTATCCTGGTTATAAATGGCGGGTAGTAGAAGGTTTAATTACTAATTTTCATTTGCCACGGTCTAGTTTATTAATGCTTGTTAGTGCTATGATTGGCAGAAAACGTCTTTTAAATTTATATGAGGAAGCAATTTCTCAAAAGTACCGATTTTATTCTTTTGGTGATGCTATGTTAATTATGCCATCTGCTAGAGTTAGTAATTAGGGTTTGCTGAAAAAAGAAAAGTTTGATACCCAACCCCTAATCCCACCCAAACCCACCCCTAGCCACTCCCAGGAGGGGAACGGGAAGTCAGGAGGAATAGGAGTTCTAGAGTCCTAGGGACGCCCTTATGCAACGTCCGTACAGAAGAATTGTATGTTACTTTTTCTCCCCTACTGAGCCTTTTTTCCTGAATTTTTTCACCTTTTTGACCTAAAAGCTGATACTTTTTTCTAACAAACAAGTTGCTAAAACCTTTATCTATAAACTCTTTCATATTTCCATACGCAAACCCCTCCTACCTAGGAGAGGAAGATAGGGAAAGTAAGAGAAATAATTTTTCTACTGATAGTTATCCTAAATCCCTCATTTTGAGCAGCTCCATCAACCAAAAAACTGGCACTTTTTCACGACCTAAAATTGCTAAAACCTTTATCTGTAAATTCTTTAATATTTAATCAGCAGAGCAATAATTAGATAATAGTAAGCATTCAATTGAATGCTTACAAAATTGATTAAATGATTAATCTTCTTCCTCTTCCTGCTCATTACTTGGATAGACAAAACTGTGGGAACGTTGAGTTAACACAGATTTACCTAAAGATAATGCCTTCTTGGCAGCTAGTCTAGCTTGACCTTTCCAGTTGGCCTTCCGCATATTTTTCTTGGATTTTGAGGTTCTCTTCTTTGGTACAGCCATAATATTTATTCTATATCTCTAAATACAGGTAATTTTATAGACAAATTATCATCTTACATTAATTTCGGTAACAATGGAATATCTAAACTAATATTAATTAATTTAAGGACTTTTTGTACTACTCCCTATTCCCTACTCCCTAATTTCGGTAACAATGGAATATCTAAACTAATATTAATTAATTTCAAACCCTACTCCCTACTCCCTACTCCGTAAATTCCTAAATTCCTACTCCCTACTCCGTAAATTCCTAAATTCCTAAATTCCTAAATTAATTAAAGTTCATGGAAATCATAAATAACTATCCCTGTCTCTGGATGGTTATCGACACTGACATAACCAGTTCGGAGCATTTCTTTCATTGCCTCTTCTACTTCTGCAAAAGTAGCTCCAGTTGCCATAACTCCTTGAGTAACAGATAATTTTCCCCCTTTAAATGAAGCTGCTTTGAGTAAAGCAACCATTAATTGTTGACGGTTTTGTGGAGCAGAGGTCTTCATAGTGATCGCCCCATTTGAGTTATGTAGGGGTACTCCTTGAGATGAAATACCTAATTTTGCTTTGACTTTATCATTATGTTCTTCTACCATACTAGGAATCAAGAACAGATCGATAAGTTGGCCTACTCCAAATAAACCATAAGTAAAGAGCCAAACTAGACCTGTCAAAATTTTACCATTATATAAACGATGGCATCCGTTCAAACCTAGTATGCCAACCCCCCATAATAAGTAACTGTACTTTATACTATTCATTTAGTCCCAAAAATTACTTATATTAATTAAATTAATTAATAATTATACTATATATATTAAATGGCCTAGCTATTTCCCTTCGTTAGATATTGGGATGTGTACCAGGAAAGTCAGTTGTTTTTCTGCTTCTCTACTCCTCTACTCCCTACTCCCTAAAGCAGAGGAAAAATCTATAATTTTAAAGATTAATCTAGTAATTTTTTGGAGACTTTGTGTTACTTAAAACAGCCTTGAAGTTATATATGTCAATGCTTTGAGATTTCCATAGGCAAACCCTAGTTAGATATTGGGATGTGTACCAGGAAAGTCAGTTGTTTTTCTACTCCTCTACTCCTCTACTCCCTACTCCCTACTCCCTAAAGCAATCAATACTTTGTAATTCTTAATGAAAAGTATATACTTTCAGCCCTCAGATCTTGCTACACTGTATAGCGTGGAAAAAATCATCTATGTCTCGATCATTCTTGAGATTTTACTATATATAGATCGAATTAAAAGTATTTAATGTTCCACACCATTAATCATAGAGTCACACATTAAAAAAACAAAATAAATTATGGTAGATACTCTAAAAAAACCGGCTTTTGAGGAAATGAGACCAGGAGTTAAAGTTCCTTCTAAAGAAACAATATTAACTCCTCGATTCTACACTACAGATTTTGATGAGATGGCAAAAATGGATATCTCAGTTAATGAAGATGAATTACTTGCCATTTTAGAAGAATTTCGAGTTGATTATAATCGTCATCATTTTGTCAGGGATGAGAAATTTGATCAATCTTGGGAGCATATTGATGGGGATACTCGTCGTTTATTTGTTGAATTTTTAGAACGTTCTTGTACTGCTGAATTTTCTGGTTTTTTACTTTATAAAGAATTAGGTCGTCGCCTCAAAGATAAAAGCCCTGTTTTGGCTGAATGTTTTACTTTAATGTCAAGAGATGAAGCTCGTCATGCAGGTTTTTTGAACAAGGCAATGTCTGACTTTAATTTGTCTTTGGATTTAGGTTTTCTGACTAAAAGTCGTAAGTATACTTTCTTTAAACCAAAGTTTATTTTCTACGCTACTTATTTATCAGAAAAAATTGGTTATTGGCGTTATATTACTATTTATCGTCATTTAGAAGCTCACCCAGAAGATAGAATTTATCCTATTTTCCATTTCTTTGAAAGTTGGTGTCAAGATGAAAATCGTCATGGAGATTTTTTTGATGCTATTATGAGAGCTAAACCAGATATTTTGAATGATTGGCAAGCAAAATTATGGTGTAGATTTTTCTTGCTTTCTGTGTTTGCTACTATGTATTTGAATGATGTTCAACGGGCTGATTTTTATGCTGCTATTGGTTTGAATGCTCGTGATTATGATAAGTATGTAATTGAGAAAACTAATGAAACTTCAGGACGGGTTTTTCCGATGATTTTGGATGTGGAAAGTCCTGAGTTTTATGAAAGATTAGAAGTTTGTGTGAAGAATAATGAGAAGTTGACAGCGATCGCTAATTCTAATCAACCAGGTTTTGTGAAGTTTTTCCAGAAGTTACCTTTGTATGTTTCTAATGGTTGGCAATTTTTGAAGTTGTATTTAATGAAGCCAATAGAAACTGCTTCTATGGAAGGTTCTGTTCTTTAAGGAAGTAGTTAATAATTAATTTTTAGATTTTAATAGCTTTGTTTTATAGCAAGGCTATTTATTTTAAAAATAAATAGTAGGGGCGGGTTTTAACTAGAATTTTGAGATTTATTTCAGATGTAGATAAACCCGCCCTAATGCAGAAATGTAGGGGCGGGTTTTAACTAGAATTTTATGTTATTTCAGATGTAGATAAACCCGCCCTAATGCACAAAATTAGTTGTGTTAGTCTAAAATATTTCTTACATAAAGTTGGGGAATAGGCAATAAGAAATAGTCGAGATAAAATTGTTAATTTAATGTCTAAAATTAATTTAATTAAAACTTTTCCCAATTGATTTTACTATGAATTTTTAGAGATATTTACTATTAGAAAAATCAAGAAAAAATTTTTATATCATTCAGATAATCTATGATTGAATTATAAAATCTCTAGCCCCAGGTAGGGGAACATCTGTAAAAGTAGCAAACTTTCCACCATTACCAAAACCATTAGCTCTACCATTAGGATTGTAATATAAATCTCCACTGGAAAAATCGTAAACAATTTCTGCACTGCTTCTAGCAACTTCATCCTTACTATCAACAACTGCAAATTCTCTGATAACATTAAAACCTCTACCACTACGACTATTTAAACTGGTAAAAGTGGTTTTGTCCAGAACAATTTTGTCCTGGTTTAATACAAAATCTGTGATAGTATCTACTCCTACATCATTGCGACGAAAACGCATATCTGTTTCATAAATAAGTTTATCTTTTCCTTTACCACCAACGAAAGTATCATTACCACCTCCACCATTAATATCATCCCTCCCACTTTCACCTATTAATAAATCTCTTCCAGCACCACCAATTAAAGTATCATGATCTGAACCGCCATTAATTTCATCATTACCTCTTCCACCATTGAGAGTATCTTTAACTCCTCCGCCTACAATAACTTCATTTTTTTAGTTCCTGAAAGTTTATCATTTCCAAAACTACCTGGAAGTAAATTTTCTGAATTTTCTACTAGCGCTTCTACACGAATATTGTCAAAAAAAACATCTCCAGTTACTCCACCTGAACTTATAAAATCTTCAAACTTCAAGTGAATTTATTCACCAATTGTGAATATAATTTAAATAGATTCCCATTTTCCAGTATCCTGTAAATCAGTAAAATCTTCAGCTCGGTTAATAGTATTTTGACTTGTTCCAGCAACCCATACATCTGCATTATTTAATTCATTTCCATATCCTACAAATCCACCAAAATCTGTTGCTACGCTTCCTGGTAATCCCAAACTAAGATAATCAAAAGATAAACGATATATCCCAAAATTACTATTACTAAACAGAACCGTGAAGGAGTCTTTTGTATAAATATCTCCTCCGTTTCCAAAACCACTAAATGAAATAACTTGGTCATTTTGTAGTGAAGTGGGTCATTAGTAATAAATCCTGTAAAAGAACCTCCAGATTTTCCAGTCCAACGAGATAAGTTTGACTCAAAATTTTCAAAAAAGATTGTTTCAAAAGTAAAATTTTTAGCCATCAAGTTTTTCTTCAATTAACTAGATTATATATAGTGTGATATTAATTAACTTTATATCATTTTGCTTGCAAAAAAAAGTTATTATTGCTTAATTATAATTATTATCCTAAGAGTGATTTTACAGAGGATTTCACTTTGGTGAAGTACACCACCCACGCGAGCAAGATGTAAGGTTTCCGAAAAATTACATCACACTGAAAATATTTAATTATTAAATCTGTACTTCATATACTTGTAATAGGAATAATTTTAATTATCTTAAAAATTAAATTCTGCTAATACTGGAAAATGGTCAGAGGGAATTATGCCATCATATTTTTTATCAATTACTTCGGCGTTTTGTAACTTGAATCGACTATCATAATAAATAGTATCTATTGGCAAAAAAGCTTTGTCCGTAAAATGGTTATAAGTCATCTGATGATTTAATTTTAAATTAGATAAAACATCTAATAAACTCAATCCATTTTGCCAAGGATGCAAAAAAGTATTTCTGGTGATCGAACCTGGTTTATCGTTAAAATCTCCAGTAACAAAAATCAAATAATTTTGAGGATTTAATTTTTCTGTTTGGAGGCGATCGCAAATTAATTTAGCACCTAATTCCCGTGACTTTTTACTATCATAATCCAAGTGAGTATTAACTACAACTATTTGCCGATTTTTTCCCACAATATCAAATCTTGCCCAAGTAGCGATTCTGGGTAAGTAATTTCCCCAAGTAGGAGTTATGCTTCCTGGTACATCTGGTGTCTCACTTAGCCAAAAATCTCCATGATCGAGACAATTTAATTTATCTTTCTGAAAAAATATGGCGCAGTGTTCATCCTTACCTTTACCACTTCTATCAGTTCCCAAACAATAATAATTAGATAATAATTGTTGTAAATCTGATAGTTGATTTAGTTTAACTTCCTGAGTACCAATTATATCTGGTTCATGTTCATAAATGAGGTTAACTACAGCATTTTTTCTTACTTCCCAAGAGAAATTTCCGAGGTCAGGTTTATCATATCTAATATTAAAAGTAATAATTTTAATTACCATTTGATTCTGGAATAGGGAGTGATAATTTAATAAATATTCAGTTGATTTGGGAATTATTTAATTGTTATAATCTGTGGGAAATTGATATTAATATACTCTTGTAATCCTAAATAATTTTTGATAGAAAAATGTAGGGGTTTGGTCTCCAAACCAGGGGCATAAATGGGATTGGGAAACCAAACCCCTACGCTCAGATTTGACAACTTATTTAAGATTATTATACTAATTGTAAATACTTTAGATAACCTCAAATAAAAACTTAATTAAAAACATTAATTAACTAAGAAAGCCTCGCAGTTTTAATCGACAAAACTGTGAGGCGGGTCTATCTATACAGAATCTAGTTATTCTATGACAAAATAATTATAGGGAAGGTTCCCTCATTTGTCAAAACTATGATATTATAAGTATTTCTTGTGGAATGCTGGGGAAACAGCCATCAGCTATCTGCTATTGTTTTTATTGTGCAATCTAAAGCTTTATTCATGTTAGCATCTAGCCGTAATATATATAGCTAGTCTATGTACAGAGGAACTGGGAAATTCAGAAATTAGTTATTAACTAAACTGTTACATCGTAGAAAAAATTAATCTCCAAGGAGAATCAAAACTAATAGACATCTCCCAAAATCAAAATTAAAATCAATTATTATCCATAAATTATCAATTCTTCTTCCCAGTTAAGTGTTCTTAGTTCAAGTATTCCCTCTTGATCTGGAGATGTCTAATAAATAAAATTGATTATTATTTAACCTGAAAATTTGCTGAATTTTTCCCAAAGCTGAATGGGAGGATATTCCACACCGAAAAGCTGACAGCTAATAACTGAATTCTTACTTATTAATTGAACCAGAATTAAATCTGTCTATAAACAAAAGTATTGCTATATTTAATCAATGAATAATCAATAACTAACAATGGATAATTAAAAAGTATAAAGTGTATATTTATGGTAATTTAGGAATAAAATTAGGTAATTAATTTTGCCTAGGTACTTAATTAATTTATTAATGAATTATTCATAACTAATTGATTATCAATTATCCATTATCCATTATTAATTAGGGCTGGCTGATTAAATCTAAAAGTATTCACAGATAAATATTTCAGTCTTTTTAGGGTCTGGTCTGGTTTATCGGGAACCGTAAAAGTGCAAATTTTTAGGCGGATCAGGTTGAAAAACTTAGTATTTTACATTAACTAGAAAAGAAAAATTAAGCAACTATTTTTTCAAGTACTTCTTCTATAACTCACCGCTTATGCTTATTCTGTAAGGAAGTTGCAGTAAGGACGTCCTTATGCAACGTTCCTAGACACTCCCTACCAAGTGAAAAAGACTTCTTCAGCAAACCCTAATTATTAATTATTTAACTGTTAAAGTACGCAAACGATTTATCGCTGCTGCTAACTCAAAACGTCGGAAAAAAGCTAAATCTCCTTGTGGAAAAGGAACTAAAACATCCAAACTTTTAGATTCAATATCTGCCATCACAGCATCAATAATTTCTAATAAAGTCCGATTGCCATCCATATATTGTTTCTTAGCATAAACCATAGCAGCACCAATAGCTCTTACTTGGTCTTTACTCACCAACTGTTCCACTGCGGAAAGGTCAACATCTTCACTGCCAAACACCACCTCATCAACATCCCGCACTTTCAAACGTACATCTCGTCGTCCCCGACTGTGGTCTAGACTTGCAGGTTGTGGTATTCGGCCTCGAATGTCCCCAAATTTTTCCCCACCTTCAGCAGTACGACCAGTAGTGTATTGCTCGGCGATCTCCTTAGCTTTTTCTGTAACTTCTTGCGCTACAAAGTTTTCCATGGCAATGACTTTATCTGCCACTTCAAAATAATCACCACTACCACCCATAACTAAAATAGTTGAGACTTGATGCTCCGCATATAAATGTCGTACCTTATCAATAAAAGGAGTAATAGGTTCCTGTTCTTTAGCAATAAGTTCTTGCATTCGGCGATCGCGAATCATAAAGTTAGTAGCTGCCGTATCCTCATCCACTAACAACACAGGAGATGTTGTTTTGGTTGTTGTACCTTCTTCAGAATTACCTTCTTCAGAATTACTTTTTCTTAAACCTGCTTCTAAAGCTTCCACAATATTTGCAGCTTGAGAGGTACTACCACTAGCATTGTCTGTAGTAAATTCCTCAGTCGAACGACCCTGAGGCAACTGATTAATAAAAGGAGAAATATCTACACCAGCGACACTACGACCATCCTCAGCTCTAATTTTAATAGCCCCCGGATCTGTGACTACAAATTCCCTTCCATCACCAGGTACATGATTATAAACCCCCAGTTCAATAGCTTTCAGGAGAGTTGACTTACCATGATAACCACCACCAACAATTAAAGTCACCCCTTGAGGGATTCCCATACCAGAAATCTTACCTTGATTCGGACATTTCAATTCTACCTCCAAAGAAGGGGGAGACTTAAATGGTACGACTTCCTCAGATGATAAAGGGCGATGGTCAACCCCACTGCGACGAGGTAAAATTGCTCCATTTGCCACAAAAGCCACTAAATTTTTTTCTGGCAACTGTTTCCGTAACCAATCTGCATCCTCTACAGTTTCTACATGACGGCGACAAGCTTCAGCATCTAATTGTTCATATTTGAGACTGCGGTGAACAATATAAGGTATATCATCACAAAGCATTTCTGCTGCTTGCCTTCCTAAAATCCGACGACCACCAGCAGGTAATCCTACTACTAATCTGACTTCCACACCTTTTTGATTTGTCACCTTGATTGGTTTTGCTCTTTGTAAAGCTGGGTTTGTGCCTGGTTCTGGTTTTGTAGCTGGAGGAGCTAACTTAATCAGGTATGCTGATGTCCTTTCTAGAACTTCCTGTCCCATTTTTGTAATTGCTATCATCCCACTTTTACCTGTCCCACGTCTGCCACTAACTTCGTAGGCCAGTCTGTCAAATTTACGGGTCAGGAAATCTCGTAGGGCCATTTCCCGAATGGGATTTTCATAAAGTTCTTGAGGAAAGCCAGTGACCGTATAAGGCACCTGTACCCGAAGCTTACTAGGGGCGGCAAAGGGGTCTCCCTGAACATAGTCAATAATTAGGGTAAAGTCAGGAAATTCGTAACTACCTTGAATATCTCTATAGGCTTTGTAGTTACCGTTATCTAAGTCTAAGAGTTTCTTCCTGAGAGTTTGTTGATTAGTCATTTTTCAGGTGCCAGATGTCATTTTAGTTATCATTTATCAGTTATCAGTACCTTTAGCTAAAGCCAATAGATTTGATATTTGACAATTTTTTTAGTCAGTGCTTGTGGCAATAGAGGATATTTTCAAGATGAATGAATATATCTCTATTAGTAAACAAAAAGCTTACACCAAAATCTGTAATTATAGTCTAATGACTGCTATTGTTTTCCAGATTATATAAGTTAATGTAAATCTTGAATTATACCTTAGCAATAATTTAATGTCAAGTAAACAAATATCAGAAAATTAAGTTGGAGATGGGGGGATGTGGAGATGGGGAGATGGGGAGATGGGGGGGATGGGGAGATGGGGGGATTGGGTAAGTCCTGTTAATAAAAAGAATTTGCGCAGTCGCGATCGCTAACCACCCCATTAGGTAGAATTGTATTGCACAATTCCATTGTTTCCCAGGAAATATTTTCCTGTTCAATTCCGGCAAAACTTGTGCCTCTTAAGTCTGTTCCTTGGAAATTAACACTTCTAATAGTAGTAGTCTCTCTGGGAAAAGATCTGACTGAAACTGTTTTGAGGGTACATTCATTAGCAGCAAAACAAGCTCTTTCCAGAAAAGCATTTTCTAGGTTAGTTTGTTCTAGAATAGCTCCTCCAAGATAGGTATCAGATAGGTTTGCTTGTTTTAAATTTGTCAATTTTAGATTAGTTCCTTGTAAGTTAGCTCCCTGTAAATTTGCTTTCTGAAGGTCAGCACCTTGTAAATTAGCTCCCTGCAAATTAACCCCTGTAAGTATTGCTGCCTTCAAATTACTGTTAGTGAAGTCAGTATTTGCTAGGTTTGCTCCTTCTAAATTTGCATAAGCTAAATTTGCATTCTGAAAATTGCCATAACTTATTTGGGCAGCTTCAAATTTAGCACCTTGAAGATTTGCCGACTCAAATTTAGCACCTCTCAGATTTGCTCCTTGTAAATTCGCTAACATTAAATCAGCATTTTCCATGCTAGCATTTATGAGATTAGCCGTCCTGAAATCAGCATACATAAGTTTAGATTTTTGCCACTGAGTATTAGAACAGTTTGCTCCTTCAAAGTTAGTTCCTTTGCCATGAACTTTTTGTAGGTTTGCTCCCTCTAACTGAGAAAAATTTAAGTTGAGTCCTTGTATACTTACTCCTTCCAATTTACATCCTAAACACTCATTACTCTCTAACAAATATTGGAAAGTAACTGGTTGAGGAGAATTTATGGCAGCGATCGCGCTGCCTAAACTGAGGAGTCCTGCTAGAGCTAATAGTAATAATAAGTGTTTCATTGAACTAATCCTATTTTTACAGCGTTTTCGGTTGGCGATGATATCATGTACAGTAGCATCAGAGCATGTATAAAATTTTTGACTATTAAGACTTACCCAAAAAACAAAATTATACACCATCTCTCCCGTTCCCTGTTCTGTTCCGTGTTCCGTGTTCCGTGTTCCGTGTTCCGTGTTTCGTGTTCCCTGTTCTGTTTCGTGTTTCGTGTTCCCTGTTCCCTTATTAATTAAATAAATACCTGAAGTTGTTTGATATAAGTGGCTAAAATATTCAGAGTTATCGCCACTAGGGCAACGAGACTTATATATTTTAAACCGCCTTTTTTCCAATATAACAAGGAATCATTTACCAGTGTAATCATAGCAATAACCACTAATAAATTTAAGCCTCGGAAGGGAACCAATGTCGGATTATATTGTAGTAACAATAACTCAACGCCCCAAACATAAACCACACTCATAAATAATACCAAACCATAACGATTAAGTCCGATAGTGAGACTATAGCGACAAATCAGCCAACTTAAACTTCCAACTAAAAGACATCCTAGCAAAAAAGTAACAGCACTTAGAGGTTCCATTAACAAAGCAGCAGCAGCAGGAAGAACAATATAACCCCCAGAGCGTACTGATGACCTCTGGTAAATCAAGTAACTTAAAACCAAGACTAAACCAAATTGCAGTAGGGGATAACTGAACTCAATATCTAATGTTTCTGCATAAGCAGGATGTACTATATTAAAATCTATATCTAACCAATACCAACCTAACCAATAAATTGTTGCTACTATTCCCCCGGTAAATAGTGTAGTGATGCCAACACCTTGAACCACTCTCAACTGTTTTTGTTTCGTCCAACTGAAGGCAATGATAGCAGGAATTAAACTTCCTGTCATACCTTCCTCAGAGAATTGCACCCAACCCAAGTTGTCGTATAAGATGGCAAGGGGATAGACTAAGCAGAGAGACATGATAGCCAGAATATACATTGGTGTCCGAGGTTGTAACGATTTCAAATGGCTAAAATATCGTTGATAGAGAGAAAATAAGATAAAAGCCAAACCTATTAAGCTAATACCCCATATAGGGGATAATATAATTGTTACTACTAACAATCCTGGAACAATAACCCCTCCAGGAACTATGCCTTCATTATCTTTATAATAAATGGCTGCAAAAGCACCGATGAGCAATGCTAAACGGGTAATTTCTGAGGTGTTGAGGAATTCAAACATACTTTCTGTTTTGCTTTTTTGTGTTTTGCTTTTTTGTGTTTTGCTTTTTTGTCTGTTTCTAAAATCGGACTTTGAACTAAAGTTTGGAATAAAGTCAAAAGTTTTTGTGCTTGAGGAGTATGGATGTTAACAGCTCCTACTAATAGAATATTTTTCTTCTCTATTGTTTGGGTAATTTGGGTGAGTAAACTGGTGGCAGGGGAATCTTTATAAACAGTTGAATCACCTAATAACAATAGACGTTCTGGGGTAGCAGTGAAAAACTTTTCTACTTCTGCTTCGCAACTTCCTATAGTCACAACTCGGTCAAAGTTCATGCTTTGGCTGAGTCGAGCAAATAAGTTGACTCGTGGTAGTCTATCAGAACGGTTGTTCAGTAAGACAACTTTGGCGTGTTGAGGATATTGGGCAAAAATTCGCTGGCAGAGTAATTGAAAACTTTCTCTATCGTTGACAGCAAATAAATTAGCCCAAATAATGTTAGAGTCTTTCCAGTTAATAGGTTCCAATTTCAATGCACTTTCATCGTTAAGAGTTTGCCACATAGCTCGCAACGCTCGTTTTCTAGGAACTTTTAATAGGTTGGCAACTTCCAGAGCGATCGCCACATTTTCTTCTATGGCAACTGCACTAAACCCTTTTAAATCTGTAGTTTTGATTTGACTAGAGTCTACAGCAATAAGTTTAGTTCCCCTCTTTTCTGCCTCAGTCTGGAGAATTTTGAGTAATTCCGGGTTGGACTCAGATGTAATTAGCTTACCATTTCTGGGAATAGTGGCTGCTAGGGAATAGGCTATTTCTTCCAGAGTTTCTCCTAGATAGTCTGGATGATCGTAGCGAACATTGGTAATAATTCCCAGATCAGAGCGCATGACTTTTTGTTCCAACCATTCTGCATAGACTGGGTTAATAGCCATACATTCCATAACCACAGCTTCTGCTCCTTGGCGAAAAAAACTCCGCATTACATCTACTTGCTCGTTAACGTTAGGATAACCTTTCCGCTCCCAAACAGATTCTTTACCGTTAGGATGAATAATATGGGCGGTACTACCAGTAATTTTGCCAAAGGTTTTATAACCTGCTGCTTGCACAACTGCTGCTACATAACGGGTTACGGTTGATTTACCCCGAATCCCATTCACATGAACTCGATACAAAATTTGGTCTCGTTTTTGACGAAATTGCTGATAGCGAATTAGCAAGTATAGAAAATAGATACCTAAGCTAGCAAAGGTAACAAAGAAAGGTATAGCCTCCTTAAACATCTGAAATTTCAACCTCCCTCCTAATTTATGTATAAAGTTGGCTTCGCCCGGTTATTTTGGCTTATTAAATTCGACACACTGGTTTTTCCAATCTCCAGGACTTACGCAGCCACCTATAGTGTTTAAAACCCCATACGCAATAGTTTATATAGAAACCTTATGGTATCTTTACAAAGCTGTGTTTTTTTGCCTAAGTCAGGAGTCAACTCACCCCTAACCCCGACCGTGGAGGGGAAATAAGGAAAAAGCTAGAAAAATAGTCTTATAGTTATTCTGAATAAGAATGAAACATTTTTTGAGCTGAAACCTTTTAACAGTAATAAATTATTGTCTCAGTCTAAACCAGAATGACTATATATTCACCATCTCCCCATCTCCCCATCTCACCATCTCACTATCTCACCATCTCTTTACCTATTTACCTATTTAATGCCAAACACTCTTAGGTCAGAACTAGCCACAGATCCTGATGTATTGTTACCAAAATAACGTTTACTTAGATCAACTTTTATAGTTATTCTGAATAAGAATGAAACATTTTTTGAGCTGAAACCCTTTGACAGCAATAAATTATTGTCTCAGTCTAAAACAGAATGACTATAGTCATTCCAGTACGGTTCCCTAAAAATCATGCATTGTAGGATTTTGGGCATTTCGAGGGGTAGAAAACAAAAGGAAGATTCTTCTGTACGGACGTTGCATCCAATGTCCCTACTCTTCTATGATTCCCATTCCCATAATGATTCTGACTTCTGGCTTCTGGCTTCTGGATTCTGGCTCCTGGCTCCTGGCTTCTGGCTCCTGGATTCTGGCTCCTGGCTTCTAGAACTTAGGCTGAAGAGCCATGAAAGTAAGATGGAGTTTAACTGTACCAGGCTCCCCTGATAATCTTAAAAAGTCATGGCCGTGAGGAATCTGAAACTGAATCAGATTTTTCAACTCTAGAGGTTTTTCCCAACTGACACAAGCCAGGTCATCAAACATGGCTATTCCTTTCCCTTTTTGGGGAGGATAGTGACGCAGCCAGAGCATTAAAGCACGGGGGTTATCTTTTTTAGGATTGACCACCTGTTCCAATTTCCGATCTTTGGGCACAGATAAGTCTACCACGATGGGTTCCCAATCAAAAGTATGACCAGGGTGAGTAAAAATAATCTCATCTCCAAAAGCTTGTTCTCCTTCACTGGCACGATAGCGGACTTTTAGTTGGATACTGCCTGCATTTTCCCCCTTTACATATCCAACTAGGGTCAAATCTTTCTTTGGGCGATCGCTTGCATCTCCAAATACCCGGATTCTTTCCCGAAACTGAGTTACGGCTATCTGATGATTTTTGGCCGAGCGCTCTAGACAAATTCCTGTGGTGCCTCTATGTGCCCCCTGATGACAGGCAAAGGATGTCTTACCTTTCTGAGAGACTCCCCAACGATTAATATCTTGTACTTCTGAGTCTATGTCCCAATCTTCTACTTCGCCAAATATCATTAAGTCTCTGCCCAAACTGATTTGGTAGATTTCATCTGTACTTGCTTGGACTTGGTATAGAGATGCTTCACTGGGGGCGATTGCTCGTAAATCTACTAATGCCCATCCATTTTCATTTATCATAACAGGAACATCAAAACTGTATTTTTTGATACTAATATTAGATTTGTCTACTCCTGTGAGAGAAACCGAACCCCGATTTAAATAAGGATAAACAAGGACTCCATCACGAGAAAATTCTCCTATTCTGCGGATAAAGCGATTTGCTAGGTCTCCTCCAATAATTTGGGGGCGATAATCTTCTAAATAAATGGGTATTACTTGGAGTTTGGTCACTTCTTCTGACTGAACATCTACCAGAGCTACTAATTCCAGGAAGGTCTCCAAGCGGTCAGAGTCAAAAACTAAGTTGCCAAGGCTATAAAATAAGGGAACGCCATGACGAAACCCTAAACCTTGAGGCAGATGGGGATGATGTCCCACAATTAACCCTGCTCCAGCATTAGCAACTTTGTCCATCAAGTTTTCGACATAAGATGTGGGGGCAAAAGTATATTCAGTACCTGCGTGTAACTGGACAATAGGAAATCGCCCTTGGTTTTTTTCCTGGGCAATTAAGTTTTCTACCGTAGCTATATCCCGGAGGTCTGCTGCACCTCCCTGATTTTCAGTAGCTACAAACTGTAGAGGTTCTGGATAGCGATCGCCGGCAATGGAAGAAAAAGAAAATAGAGAATATTCTGTGTTTCCTAAGTTAAGGCGATAAGGTTCTTGAGCTGTAGTTGGAGTAAGTCCGGCACCGCTGTAAGCTAGACCAATATGTTGTAAATTTTCGATAGTGGTAGTTAACCCAGATGCTAAATAATCCCAAAGGTGGTTATTTCCCAAGGCGACATAGTTAACCCCTAACTTGTAGAGTTGTTCGACTGATTCGGGGAGGGTGAAAAAACTGTATGGTTTAGCCCAATGGGGTGTTTTGGGGTGATCTAGAACTGGGGTTTCCAAATTTACGCTACGAAAGTCGCTGAAGTTATTCTGAAATAAAGGTTGTAAACCTTCTAGCACTTTAGCACTGCCATTTTGAGGATGGGAAGCTTGAATTAGAGCATCAGGATTATTTGGAGGAATTTTATTCCGGGGAGTTTTCTCTTCTGGATCGAGAAACCGCCTACCCATTGCCACATCTCCTCCAAATAGAAATCTAGTTTTTGATTCTGTCCGTTTTACCAAAGGAAGAGGTGGAACTTCCACTTGAGAGATTGTTAGAGGTAATGATAAAACTAGAGGAACAATTTCCCGATCAAACTTAGGAGTATCAATTTTTAAAAGTTGGTTATGACGAGGTGCAGAGGGAAAGAAATACTCTCCCAAAATATTAGTAACTGTTTCTGTCTCTCCCAGACGAACCGGAATATTACTCAGGGGAGTATCTCCAGTTGCGACTATTCTGCCTTTTACTTGAATGGGAGTGTTCTGATACTGACGCACTAGCTCCATTTCTTCAGCTACCAAGGGGTTGAGAAATTCTTGGAGAGACCAAGCTTGGGCTGGTGCGGGATAAAGATATAGGGTTAGGAAAAAGAATATTGCTAGACAAATAATTTTTTTTCCTAATACAACGCTTCCGGTTGTTAAGAGGTACATCCATCGTGGGCAAGATGCTCGCACTACAAGATTTTGATTGTTTACCCTGTATATCATTTGCTTGAAATATCCTGTATTTCTACAATATTGGCTGATACTATGTTAAACCAAAGCATCGAGCTTTGATAAGTGATATCAAATCCGCTGGCTTTGGTAATATAAGAAACCGGGTTTGTTGGAGGTCGATGTTAGTATTTTAGGGCGTTTGAGACAAACCCGGTTTCTCTGCTTTTTTGTACCAATACTACAGGATTTGATATGATGCTATATGAATGACATTAAATGAATACGATCTTGTTTAAATAAATCCCACCAAATCTCTTGTGAATGAATAGATGCTTTGTGATCTTGGATTATTCTGGTTTCTATAGGCATTTTTCCTATTAGTTCAAACCAGCTTTTTTCAGCTTCTATGGTTATATCTGTTGCTTGAGTTTTATACATTTTTGCTAATTTTGAAAAAAGCGATCACTCCCCTATAAAAGAGGAAGCGATCGCTCTTCTGCATTAGACCATAACTTGTTAGTGCTTTTAGATTAAGAACACTTGCAAGTTAACTCATCAGAATTTACTGGTTCCGTAGCTGAAAGTTCTCTTACCTAAGATGCAGAACATTGTTTCATAACTTTCAAAGACATTCCCCCTAAGTTATTACTAGGTTTAGAGTCTTCTATATAGAACTCCATTTCTGTTGTGTCATCAAGACTGAAGAAAACTGGTTCGGGAGCATTTTGGAAAGCTTGACTAGAGCTTTCATAACGACAAGCACCGTATTTGGGATGATCGCAATTACCGTTAACTACTTTGTTGTAGGGAGAACGGAAATAATAACGAGTTTCCCAACCCAAGTCACAATCATTGCCCTTAGCATTGCATCCACGTTCTATACCGCTACCGCTCCAGGCATCATAGTTACCACCCTCATTGGCAGCAATAACTGTTACTTCGTATTCACCAGCAGAGAAACTTTGGAGAACAGGGTTATCTTTATTGTTAACCTGAGCATCAATATTGATAATTTCTGTAGTTTCAGCACAGCCTTCCTCATTACCAAAGAGAACTGTAGCCTCTGCTCCCTGAGCAAGTTTCACAGTAGCGCTTCCGTCAGTGGAAGTAGTAGGAACATATCCCTCTGGAATAACTTCCCGAACTGTGTATGTACCAGCAACTAAATTTTCAAAGCGATATTTACCATCAGCATCGGTAACACTTACTGGTTCTTTGGTGTCGAGTTTGCCGTTATTGTTCAAATCCAGATAAATAGAAACTTTTTCTATGACTGGTTCTAGTTGAGCATTTTTTCTAGCTTCTTCTGGGGATTGCAGATTTTTAAACACGGCTAGCAGTTCATCGAGATTGGTAAATATGACTGCATTGGGGTCAATAATTTTTAAGTCAGATAAGGAAGAACCTGTTCCTACGCCAAAAGAAGAAAGGTTACTGCCGCGCTGGCGTAGTTCTTGTACTTCGTCGTCAAAACTTCCCCCATGAGTAGATTTACCATCAGAAAGGAAAATTACGTTACCTTCTCCATTAGCAGTGCCTAACTCTGACATTGTTTTCAGAACTTCCTGGAGAGCTGCTTCAAAGTTAGTGTTGACTCCAACATCACCATAGAGTTTATAGCGTTTTTGGAAGGTTCCTAAAACTTCTTCTACATCTGGCGTACCGCTACTATCAGCATCACTAGCAGGATTAGTTGCTAGTTGTGTTCCATTGGTAACGGGGTTGCCATCAGCAGTAGCACCACCGTCAGCAAAATAGATTAGACTAATCCGTGCATTTTTGCCAAAGCCTTTATCAATCAATTGTTGATTCAGGGCTTGAAATCCTGCTATTTCTGCATCTAAGATAGTATCTGCTTTACCATCCTTGTTAATATCACCGACTTTAGTCTCACCAACAAACTTTTTGTTGACGGTACTACCGGAAATATCTATTACAAAAAAGACATCAGGGTTATCTCCCTTAATCAGGGTTGCGTTGCGTTTACCATCTCCGTTAGTATCGAGCCATTTGATACCTGCGATGACACCTGTTGGTACTGGTTTAGGTACTGGTTTAGGTACTGGTTTAGGTTCTGGAGGCTTAACACTACCCGGCAAACCTCGCACACTAATTAGATCGAAGCCTGGAGAACAACCACCTTGATCTACACCAACAACTTTAACGTATTTAACTGGTTTTTTATATTTAATAGAAGCCAAATCTAATTGAACGATACCCATTTCGTTCACTCTACCCAGATAGGTGAACTCAGAACCATCCGCACTCACATAAATATCTGCATTTTCATTAGCAGAACTCCGGCGGTCAAAACTTTGAATGAAAATGTCGTTACCAGGACTATCAACTATCACTTCATCCTCGAAACTGACAATTACATAGGAGTCTTTTGGCAAAGAGAGCCATGTCACCAGAGGATTATTACCTACGACTGGTTCTGCTGGTGGATGACCAAGAAAGACATCAGGTCTAACAGATGCCATGCAGTACCACCCAGTTTTAGGTAGACCATAATTTCTCGGTGGACCGCCGTAAGGACCAGGAATCGCCCCCTTGCCGCCATCATAAAATTCCACTAATTTGTCAGCCCAACCATTGCCAGTAGCAGCAATTACTGGATTTGGATTAATACTAAAGCAGGTTAATGATAGAACCACTAGCATTAGCCAACCTAAAATTCGTTTCATTTGAGATTTTTCCTCCATCTACAGGTATTAATGGTCAAGTTAACCTCTGTCTAGAGGGTAAAATTATTTTGAGTGAATGATATAAATTTAATATTTTCTTTATAAGTTTAGAAATTACCCATAAAAACCTTATCAGAACTTAGGCACTTACCCTAGATGTAGTGCTTAAAACTCTTGTGCAATAGTTTTTTGAATCTATATTATAGATATAGTAAGTCCTGTTTATCATCAAAAGGGCGGGTTTAGGTAGGGTATGCTGATTTATCGGGAACCGTAAAAGTCTTTATAAGGAGATGGGGAGATGGGGAGATGGGGAGATGGGGAGATGGGGAGATGGGGAGATGGGGAGATGGGGAGATGGGGAGATGGGGAGATGGGGAGTAATTTTTTTCCCAACGTATGCGCCCAAAATGCGCTCCTTTTTAAACCTTTTTGAGCTAAAAGCTGACGTTTTTTCCCGACTTAAAATTCCTAAAAGCTTTGTATGTCGATGCTTTCATATTTTTTCAGCAAGCCCTAGGTAAATCTGAGATGGAACCGGAATTGGTCGCTCTACAATATAAAAACCCTAATGATTAATAATTAATAATTAATAATTAATTATTTAATACCTAAATTTTGAGCATTCTGCCAACTTTTATAAGTTTCTGTATCACTAAGAATATTTACATTAAATAAATCTATTCCTTCTTCCTCTAATAAAGCCAATATTGCTAAATTTAATTGATCATAAGCTCTCGAATAATTTTTTAAATCATTAGTAAATCCAATTACTCTAATGATACGAGCATTTCTTTCGCATCCCTCAAATCTAACTGAACAAGAATCATATAAAATATCAATTGATTTTGGTATTTCTCGAATTTTATCCCTGATATGAGCTACTTTTGTAGATGAAATACCATCAATTTTAATATACGACATAAAAGCTGCTGTCTTATTTTCAATTGGCTGTTGAGAGAAACTTTTGATGCTACCATCAATCATTTTAGAGTTAGGAATTTTTTGGGTGACTCCCTCATCGGGTATATAAATTGTTGTACTTCTAATGCCTATATGTTGTACAGTACACTTCAGACCACTTGGCAGTAAAAGCCAGTGATTTACTCGATACAAAGTGTCAGTATAAATTACAATTGTCGCTAACCAATCAACAATAACATCCTTAAATAATAAGCCTAGTGAAAGACCAGCACCTCCGATTAAACCAAATATTGCAGTAGCAGAAGCTCCTAGTAATACTTCTCCTGCTTTTATAGTAAAAATTACGATGGCAGTTAACCTCAATAATTTAGGAATATAGGGGCTAATAATATCATCCAATTCCGTGTCTGTTTGAGCTGATAAAAGTCTCAAAAATTCTCCTAAAATTGGAGATGTACGGTAGATAATTAGTGTGATATTACCTACTATTGCTAGGCTAATAATTCCTGTGATTTCTTGATTGAATTTGGGGGAAATATAATCTGTCAGGATTAATTGTATAACCCGAAATCCCAATAAATAGATAAACCATCCGATAGGTTGTTTAATGGCTGCAATTAATTGGTCATCAAGGGTGGTTTTTGTATTACGAGTTAAAGCTTCAATTCGCTTAATTACAATTGTGCTTAATAATTTTTTGAAGACTAATGTTGCCATTAAAACCAGGACTATAACAAATATTTTTCTTAATGGTATATCCTGTATTGTCAGAATTGTAATGCTTTGTAAAATTTGTTCCATAATTAGCTGATAAGTTATTCAAACTTTAAAATTTACGTTAGATTAAAGCAGGAGGTATAGGATATAAAGGATAATGGAATAGTTTTTAGAGATAGAAATACTTTTGTTTACTGTTTTGTACGAATGTTGTATACAACGCCTCTATCTACTTCTTAGTTATCTTCTTCAATACATACCTAAATTTTGCCTATTCTGTCAATTTTTATCAGTTTCTGTCTGGTATATCCTGTATTGTGAGATTTGTCATGCTTTGTAAAATTGTTTCCATCATTTGCTGATAATAATAAAGCCAAATACTGTTTCTGACTTTACAGAACTACCTGCTTCCTGTCATGGCTAGTTTTGAATGTTTCTACTCATAGCATATCTGAGATGGACCCTGATTACTTCATTCTTGATTATAAATTTGTTCGATATTTTATCAAACAAATAAGCAAATTTTTATATTAACTTTAAGTTTTGACAAATTAAATAATATTAAAAACTTATATATGTAAACATTTCCTGCGGAATGTTTCGCAAACAGCTATTAGCAGTCAGCTTTTCCTGCGGAATGCACTCACAAACAGTAATAAAAATGAATAAATCAAATATTTACTGACACTTATAGTAAATTTTAAGCAAATAATTAAAGCCTAATAATTAAGTAGCTCTAGTTGTCAACTAAAGGTAATAAAACCCATAGCTGTTAGCTGACTGCTGACAAATTATTACTTGAAGCTGCTAACTATGACATAATTGAAAGTTATGCAAAAAATTGAACATTTATATTTCAATTGTTAGTGCTAAAGAAAATTTTATCTGTAGATAGTGTATGATTCTGATATAATCAAAATTTGTCCCTATATATAGAGTGCATTATTAAATGAATCCCAGTCCCGAACCACAAATTAATTATTTCCGAGAATGGACTAATAGCTGTGTTGATGACCAATTAATTAAGCTCAATGTTGTCCCTTTAGAAGGACAAGAACCTTATGAATTTTTATTTTATTCTGATGCTATTCCGCGACGCAATGATGGTCGAGTAACGAGCGAAATATTAAGGCGATATGAACATATTGAGGAAGGTGGATGGTGGTGTTCTGGAATTGATTTATTGTCCGGAGAGGAGGACCTTTGGGGTTGTTTTAAGCCTAGTCAACCACGTCATAGTTACGACGAAAAAAAGTTAATTAAATACGAACATCCTCCGAAGACTCCTACGAGTTTATTTGCTCTGAAAATTCCTCTACATTTATGGCAGAAAATAGCTGGTCGTTATCAATTAGAAATTCTTCGGGAAGATATCGATCATAATCAACCAGATTTGGGTTTTTGGCAGTGGTTTATGAAGCATCCTGAGATTCCTTTATGTATTACTGAAGGAGCGAAAAAAGCGGGTGCTTTACTAACAGCATCTTATGTGGCTATTGCTTTACCAGGAGTATTTGGGGGATATCGAGTTTTGAGAGATGAATATGGGAATCGTATTGGCAAAGCAAATTTAATTCCTCAGTTAGAAAAGTTGATTAATAATCATCGAGAAGTTTATATTGTATTTGACCAAGATACTAAACCGAAAACTATTAAAAATGTTAATGCTGCGATTAGAAAAACTGGATATTTACTGGCTAGAAAAGGATGTAATGTTAAAGTAGTTTCCTGGAATCCAGAGTTAGGAAAGGGAGTTGATGATTTAATCGCTAATCAGGGAAAAAATGTTTTTGATGAAGTTTATGAAAAGGCTTTACTTTTAGAACTTTGGAAAGCTAAATCATTTATTCGTCTCACATATCCTGTAAATTTGAGGGTTAATAGTCGTTATCTTTCAGAAGAGAATATTTTTAGTTCTTTAGGCAATAAGAATTTACAGAAGTTAGATAATCTGGATTTAGCTTATAGTACAAATTTTCCAGCCAAACTTGTAGGGATAAAATCTGCTAAAGGAACTGGAAAAACTAAATTATTAGAAAAAATAGTTGCGGAAGCTGTAGCTAGGAATAAAAAAGTTTTAGTTATCGGTCATCGGGTACAGTTAGTACAAGAATTATGTCAACGTTTTGGATTGAAATATATTACAGAAGCCAATTCAGAATCTCCAGATAATTTATTAGGTTTAGGTTTATGTATTGACTCTTTACATCCTAATTCCCAAGCAAATTTTAATCCAGAAACTTGGTCAGATGGAGTAGTAATTATTGATGAAATTGAACAGGTAATTTGGCATGGTTTAAATTCTAATACTTGTCGGCAAAATAGAGTAGAAATTCTCAGATGTTTTAAAACATTAATGCAAAATGTTTTAGGAGGAGTTGGTCAAGTATTTATAGCTGATTCTGACTTAAGCGATATTTCCATAGATTATTTAGCAGCTTTAGCAGGAATAAAAGTAGAACCTTTTATTATTCAAAATGATTGGTTGCCTGGAGAAAAAGAAGCTTGGCAAATTTTTAATTATCCAGAAACAACTCCCAAAAAATTAATAGCAGATTTACACAAACATATTTCTGAAGGTGGCAAACCAATGGTTTGTTTATCGGCGCAAAAATTAACAAGTAAATGGGGAACTCGTGCTTTGGAAGCTTATCTGAAAAAACAGTTTCCCCAGTTCAAAATATTGAGAATAGATTCGGAATCTTTAGCTGAACCAAATCATCCTGCTTATGGTTGTATTAAATCATTAAATCAAGTCTTACCAACATACGATATTGTGTTAGCTTCTCCCTCAATTGAAACTGGAGTTAGTGTCGATATTCAAGGGCATTTTACTTCAGTTTGGGCAATTGCTCAGGGGGTGCAGGGAGCAACTTCTGTTTGTCAATCTTTGGGGAGAGTTCGTGAGAATATTCCGAGATATTTATGGGTAGCAAATTCTGGTTTTAATAAGGTCGGTAATGGTTCGACTTCTATCACTTCTTTGCTCAATTCTGAAGAACGTTTGACTCAACTAAATATTAGATTATTACAACAATCTGATTTTGATAGTTTGGACGATTTAGAAGTAAATTTTCAACCAGAATCTTTTTTGTGTTGGGCAAAAATGGCGGTACGTTTTAATGCGGGAATGAATAAATATCGAGAATCTGTTTTAGAATTTTTACAAAAAGAAGGGCATCAGATTAAAGAAATTTCTACAGAAGTTTTATCCGATAATTCAGAAGCAGAAAAATCATCGGAAACTCCGATAGAAGTTAATAATTTCCAGGAAGTTATAGACACCGTAATTAAACAAAATTATCAGAGAGAATGTGAGGCGATCGCTACGGCGAAAAATATTAGTTTATCTGAGTATGAGAAACTCAAAAAAAGATTATCAAAACCAATTCAAAAACAACGGGAACAACGGAAATTTCAATTAATGTTACGTTATAATATTCCTATAACTACTGAATTAGTTGAAAAAGATGATGAAGGTTGGTACGAACAGTTAGAATTACATTATTTTCTGACAGTAGGACGACCATATTTAGGAGCGCGAGATAAGGAAGTTGCCAAAAAATTGTTGGATTTAGGTAAAGGTAATATTTTTATTCCTGATTTTAATGATTGTTTATTAGGGGCAATTATTGGGGTAATGGAATTATTAAAAATCCCCTCGTTATTGAAGGATAAAAACCGGGAGTTGAAAAATATAGATCCAGATTTACAGTTGTTAGGAAAAACAGCTTTGGCAAATAGAAATGAAATTAAAACTATATTAGGAATAGGGTTAGCTGCTAGTTCGAGTCCGATTATAATTGTGCGACGTTTTTTAGAGAAAATTGGTTATAGTTTAGAATTTTTACGAACAGAAACTCATCAGAAAAAACGATTGAGAATTTATCGGATTGTTAATGCTGATGATGGTAGATTTGAAATATTTCAGCAATGGTTAAGTGGGGGGAAATTAGAGTCCAGTAGGGTGTGTTAGGCGCTAGCCGTAACGCACCGCTATTAAATTAATTGAAAAGTCATATAAGGAATTAATAATCGAGTAATCTGTAGGGTAGTTTAAGCATTCCTAAAAGATGGTGCGTTACGCTCCGCTAACACACCCTACTAGCTATAACTTTTGGAATTGATTCGCTTTAATTTTATATTTTTCATGGCTGACTCAGGGTATGCTATCCTTATTTTATAACTAGATGAAAGTTAAGAGCAAATTCTAAATATATATTAGCAGAGGTAAAATCAATGACAACTAATATAGACATTATAAAAAATACAAGAATAGACATCATAAAAGATACAAGAGCTAATTGTTATTCTGCAATGGTTCAATTGAATGTAGCAGAATATTTAAAAATGGTAGAAAAAGTATTTAAAAAGAAAGGAGGTTTAGAAGGACAAAGAGACACTTTAAAAACAAGAACAGCTATTAGGACTCGCCAGAGAATGATTGATGATTTGAAAAAAGGAGCTATACTACCGCCAATAGTTCTAGGAGTTATTACTTCAGAAGAAGAGTTATCTACTATTGATAGATTAGATAGAAATGAATTACTAAATGTCATCAATAATCCTGAAAATAGCATATCTATCATTGATGGAATGCAAAGAACAACTGCTTTATATGAAGCTAAACAAGATACTAATATTAGCGATAATAAAGTTCGGGTAGAATTTTGGATAGCATCTCAAGTAAATAGCTTAATCTATCGAATGTTAGTATTAAATACAGGGCAAATTCCTTGGAACTTGAAAAGACAAATTGAAACTGTTTTTCAAGCAAATTTGAAGGAACTAAAAGCAAAATTTCCAGATATAGATATTATCAAAGTTGATGACCAAGGAAAACGTAGAAATCCTCGTCAATATCATGCTAATAAAGTTATTGAGCTATTTCTAGTATTCGGTGCTAGAAAGGAAAAAGTTGACCTACAAGAGACATTAGCTGAAGAGTTTACTAAACAAGACTTTATAGAGTCAGTAGCTAATCCTGATTTTACAAATATATTCTATGAAGTAATGGGATATCTAGCTGACTTCGATCTAGCTATATCTGCGTATAAAAATACAAATGAAGAGGGAGATTTTAAAGAAGGTAAAGACTTATTTAGTAGTCATTCAGCTTGTATTGGTTTTGTAACTTCTATTGCTATATATGTAAAAGGTAGACCTGGTAATGATTATGATTTAGAAAAACAAAATACAAGATGGAATAAAATAAAAAATAATGCTCATCAACTTTTAGAAAAACTAAAAAAAATGGAACCTATTGAAATAGCTGATTTTTTAGATTTTTCAACTCTTAATGAACTGATTAGCAGAAAAATAGGTAAACCTCATAATTTTGAAAGAGAGTTTTTTTTAAAGGCTTTTAAATTATTGATAGAGGATAATTTTAGTGTTGAAACAATGACAGAATGTTGGAGAGCTTACGACTAATACCAATATGTCTAGAAATATGATCGAAGCCAATAAATATATATTCAATCAATTAGCTAATTTTGTTGAAGAAAGCAAAATTGATGATACTTTTGATAGACAAAAAAAACGCTATATCGAAACTAATGATGAAGACAAGGAGTGGTTAAAAAAATTAAAAATAACCAACAAAAAATATCCAATTTTACCAAATTTTCAAACAGCATCTTTTCAATATGGAGGTAATGATTATTTTGTAGCTATTGGTGTAAAGGAGAATTTAGAAATCAATCAAGAAGAATTTATTCAACCTCTAGAATTGAATCCAGGTATATTTACGGCTTTATTATTTGAACTGAAAATATCGGTCGATCAAAAAGCTAATCCTCTTGAAATTACAAATGATTTTTTTAATGAAGGTGGATATAATTTCCATCAAGTAAAAGATTTTTTTGAACCAATCTTTGTTTATAAAATTCCTAAAAATTCTCCTTTTTTAAGTTTAGATAACATAAATATTGCCAGAATTTCTGGTTTCTATGCTGTTAAAAGCAGCCAAGTAATATCATTAAAATTTTTACCAAATACTCTAAATGAATTTGAAAAGCTATTCATTGAAGGTTCAAATAATATCCCCTATGAAAGTTTACTATTTAGCTTAGTTTCTGTTTCCTGGAAATATTCATTTCTTGATATTTACAGATGTATTGAAAGATTATTTCCTATATCAGCATTAGAAGACTTACACAAAAAATTGAAGATTGAATACTCTCTCCTAAACTTTGCTGATGATATTGAGTCTTCTATTGGTTGGAGACCAAAAGAAAATGAAGCATTGAATAAACTGATTAATAATAATAGTTCTCTTGAAATAGCACGTCAGATACTTCGCGAAGTCAAAGATAATATTGAAGGTACAGAAAAGGGAAAACTTGGAGATTTTGTCTATGGCATTCGTAATTCAATAGTGCATTTTAGACCTGCCACAAAGCAAAATAAATTAGATGATAATAATTGGGATATGTTAATCTATTCATCTTTGCTAATTATTGAATATTGGTATGAAAAATATGAACCACAATTTACAGATAGTAATTTTAATGATAATGAGACTTAATTTTGTAAGCATTCAGCTATTAAATGAACCTGAATGCTTACTTGATTTTAATACTAAAAAGCACCAAAAATTACCTTTTCCATAACACCTTAAAACCATGCAAATTCAACAAAAAAAAACTACACTTCCATCGAATATCTAAACCTTAAAACTAACTCACAAGAACGACACGAATACATTAATGGTGAAATTATTCATATAACTTCTGGAACTCCAAATCATAATCAAATTGCCCTTAACTTCAGCGCATCTTTAAATTTTTCCCTTAAACGTCAACCCTATCGAGTTTTTGTTTTAGACCAACGACTTTGGATTCTGAAAAAACGCATTTATACTTATCCTGATGTTATGGTAACTCCAGGAAATTTACAACTACAACAAGGAAGAAAAGACACCATTACCAACCCTATAATAATTGCTGAAGTTTTGTCAAATTCAACTAGAAATTATGACAAAGATGAAAAATTTTCAGCTTATCGAACTATTCCTACATTTCAAGAATATCTACTCATAGACCAATACACAATTCCAGTCGAACAATATCACAAAACTGCTCAAAAAAAGTGGATTTTTTCAGAATATAACGAACTCGAAGAAACTATCTCTCTCAACTCAATTGATTTTCAAATAACCTTGGCAGATATTTACGATCAAGTTGAATTTGAAATAATAGAAAACAGCGATAATTAGAAATATTGAAGTTTACATAGCAATTCTAAATTATTCGTGAAAAAAATTGTAGATATTTGGTCTTTAAATTTCACGAAATGTCTATTTGATATGTGATTTAATTTTAGCATAAATATTGATAATTAGAGATATTTTTAATTATTAATTATTCATTATAAATTACCAATTATTCCTACTATCCTTTTCTAACTTGTTCTGGTACCCCCACTGGAGATAAACCAGCGATCGCTTTTAAATTTTGAGACCTAATTAACTCAGTAAAATTAAAATTATTACGCCCTTCTATTTTAACTATATTTTCAATTCCTTGTAATAAATGATTAGCTGCTGCTGGTGCTTCATAACCTCTTCTAGTTGCGATTCTAATTGCCATTTCATCTGCTGCTAATTCTGTTTTTGTACTATGATTATTCTGCCACATTCTGGTCAAAGCAATTACACTTAAACCGCTACCCACTAAAATTCCAACTACATCATTTTCAGCTAATTGGGAAATTATCCCTATTAACCCAACTGCTAAAATACCTTGATTTATATTTGGTTTAAACCATTGAATTTCAGATAACCAACTCACAGTTCTTAATAAGATTAAATCTCGTTGTGCTTTGGGTAAATTCATCCATAAATCAAAATTGAGATAGATAACACGATTATTTTTCCATGGTACAGGAAAAGTTGTTTTAATAATTGTCGGTTGTTCTGGTTTTCCAACTATTTTGATTGTCATGCGCCCAGAAGCAGGCATAATATCAAATAAACGGCTAGTTTCAGAAAGTTCAGGATTCATATTTTTAACTGCCTCAATTTATTATAAGTAGTCGTGAAAAATCAATTTTATAATTGAAAGAGGGAAAAGGGAACAGGGAAAAGGGAGTCAACAAAATATGTAATTAATTTTGCATAAGCACTTAGTAATAATATAGAACTAATTTAGGGTTTATGGAAAAATAGATTTGGTGATCAAGCAATAAAGAAGAAAAATAAATCTATTTCAGTAACTTGATAAACTCTATAGATAGCTACTTTTTAATAACCAAAAATTTTGAATATATCTGCTCCTTCTTTTTGAATAAAGTTAATTTCTTCCTGTTGCAAAACCTGACGATAACGCCCCACACTAGCGGCAGATATTCCTTTGCCATAAAGTTCTGAATACCAAGGTTTTTCTGCATCACTTAACTGACTATAATTAATTTTAATTCGCTGCCATTTATCATCTTTTATAGAGCTACTTAAATTTAAACCAGTAAAATCTTGAAGTTGTCGAATTGCTTTTTCAGGATTAAGTACCAAATGTTCATATTTTATATAAGCAACTTTAGTTTGAAAACCTACTAATTTACAGTTCCAGGAAGAGGCATAAGCACGGCGATAAAATTCTAGAAACTCTGATAATTTTCTTTCTGTAAACATTGGTGTTAAATGTCTTGTTTCACCCAGAGTTGCCATTTTATTTCCTACATTAATTAAAGAAGCAATAGTATCTCGGGGGTCTCTAATAATCAATATAAATTTTACATCTTCTACTAACTCATAAATTTCTGGAAATAATTCTCCGATGAGAGGGTATCTAAGGACAATGTGAGTAGCATCAGTATAACGGTTCTGAATATGTTTTAAAAATTTATTGACTAATTCAGAGCTAAAATTTCTGAGTTCTGTTAGATTGGAAAAATAATATTTAGTCTGACTTTCAAAATCTATTTTACCTGTACTATAAGCATTAACTAAATGATACAGATAACCTATTTCTCCAATTAATGGATTAACTTTGCTATCAGAGCAAATAATATTTTGTAATAAAGTAGTTCCAGAGCGAGGACATCCACCAATAAAAAAGTAAGTCATTTCAGTTATCAGTTATCAGTTATCAGTTGTTAGTTAATTGACAAGTTAATGCACAATTAATTTTACTTCAGCATTACTACTTTGGAATAAAGAATGGTAAGCATTTCCTCCGGAATGCTGCGCAAACAGCCGTCAGCTATAAGCTAGCTTCCTCGGTCGTAACTGGGAAATTCAGCTATTAGTTTTTTATTTCTAGTAAAAGCTTTATGATTTAGAAATTTTATTTGACTACAAAATCCTGTTTTTAAGTCTATATTCGTTTAAATTTACTCCTTAAGGTTGAGCTTTTTATTGCTAATAGCTGAATTATTACAAAAAATGTTGCCAAAAGGTATATCTTGAGGGAGTATGCTTAAAAATTCAAAATATCTGCTCAAGTTAATTTTAGATAGCTACCTCTATCATTTTCCTTTCCAAATTTACCAATAGATAATTGATGATTTATCAATTCAGTTTAAAGTCTCTCTTTTTAAGGATAAAAAAGAAATCAGATTTTTCAACTTGGTTTAAACTGAGATAATTGAACCAGATGTAATTATCAATTATCCATTAATGAATCCTTCTTCCTTACTTCAATTAACTTTTCTCCTAATTTAATTCCTTCAGCTTTAGTAAAAATTTTCTCTTCAGCTCGTGCTATTGAAATTTCTGTTAAAAGCTGACCAACTATCGGACCTTTAGGTAATTTTAAAGCTGTAATTAAATCATTTCCGTTCAATAAAGGTATGGGATGAGCAACTGGATCCTCTAGATTAATATAACGTTTAATTAAATAATTAACTTCCTCTATAGATATTCCTTTTGCTACTGCTACAACTGCTAAAGCTGGAAAATTTTTTCCTATTTCTTGAAAGCAAAAATATTGCTGTCTAACAGACATTTTAGAAACTTCTATTTCTGACAGTTTTGCTAAACCTTTAATAACTGCAATTGTACTTCTAATTTCGGCATTGCTATATTTTAGCCGCATCAATTCTCTTTCCGCTTTTTCAGGATTAGAATCAACTAATATTGCTAACTTAGCGATCGCTAATAAAGATAAAGAAGTTTTGACTGTACCCCTGACTCCAGTTCCTAACTCTACTTCTAAATTAGACCAATTTTCTTTTAAATTCTTCACTGCTATCTCTATCTTTTTTCCTATTTCCAAATTGTTTTTAGCAGTGGGAAAATAATCTGAGAGTAAACCATTATTCCAAGCTTTTTCTATCCAAACCATTCCATCAGAATGACTCAATAAATAACCTAATTCTGTCTGCACTCTTTCTGCTGCAACTTGAGAAATAAAAGGTGCAAATTCTCCAATAGTTTTTTCAGTTTCTGGGCAAATAACAAAACCTAATTGTGCTGCTTGACGATATGCGCGTAATAGTCGAAGAGGATCATCTTTAAGGTTCTCAGATTTTACCATTCTGATCATACCATTTTGCAAATCTTTTAGAGCATTAAATAAATCTATTAATTCATCAGTAAAAGGATTATAAACAATAGCATTAATCGTAAAATCTCGTCGCCATAAATCTGACTCCAAACTATCACCTTCTATCTCTGCAAAATCAACTGTCATTTCTTTAAATACTACCCTAGCGATTTTTCGTTCCGCATCCAAAACCACAAATCCCGCTTGATATTTCTTGGCAATATTTCGAGCAATACTAACTGCTTGCTCAAAAACAATAAAATCTAAATCCAAATATTCGCTCTTCCGTTTTAGCAAGGCATCTCGCACCGAACCACCCACTAAATAAACAGGTTGGGGCAGCATTTTTCCATCAAACGGCCAAGTTTCCGGTGATAAAATAGAAAGGTAATTTATCGACATTGCCATATCAGTTATCAGTTATTATGTAAGCAAACAGCTATTAGCACCTCAGCTATCAGCAATTAGTAATGAATAATTATTTTTGAGCTTTGGGAAGGGAACTTCGACAGTAACTTTTTATTTTTTCTCAATTTCAAGAGTTGTTTTACCTTCTCCACAATTAATACTCAATATACGAAGTTCCGACCCAGGGGACTAGCTAAAAGCTGACTGCTGAATGCTCATATATAATGTATAATCAAAGTGGATAGTGAATAATCAAAACTATCTCTGATTATCAATTATCCATTATCCATTATTCATTATTCATTATTCATTATTCATTATGTGTATTTGTGTTAACTGTCATTATGTAGATCGGTGTATAACTTATCATGCTGTAGAAAGTCAGCACGAACAACCTCATTTAACAGAAAATCCAGATTTTGAGGCGGTTGAACCTACTATTAATGTCAATATTCGTCCTCAACAAGAGGAAATAGAGATGGAGTGGGATGTTGTGGGTTGTGAAAGTTTTCTAGAAGAAATTGGTAAATGGGCAAAATTAAGACCAGGTGAACTTATCCCTACTTGAATTAAATTTTGGTGATTTTGGCTATAATTTTACAGTCTAAAAACCAGGTTTGTGTTAGATGTCTTACTATACTAAACTAATATTTATTTGTCTTCCATAAACCCGGTTTTTTATGCCCTAAATATGGTATATTTAGCTGTATCTATAGCTATCCTAATTTTGTTTGTGTATAAAAATTTTACCACTTTTAGGGAATAGCAGAAGTTCCCGTTTTTTCTTTACTTTTTGATTTGTTACAACTTATTTAGGATGGCTATATAAATTCACCTATATTTATTCTTCCTTCTGCCTTCTTCCTTTTTCTTTCTGCCTTCAAACAAATGACAAATATAGAAAAAAAATATGGTTTAGCAATTCATACTACCAGTCCAGAGTTAGGTTTAGCTATTAGTAATTTTGGTGAAAATACTCGCTCTAAAACTTGGAACTTAGGGCGAGACCTATCAACTTGTCTACATCAAAAATTACAAGACTTTATGCCACCTCAAACCTGGCAAGAATTAAGCTTTATTGCTATTGCCAAAGGTCCGGGAAGTTTTACAGGTACTCGTATTGGAGTAGTCACAGCTAGAACTTTAGCCCAACAATTAAATATTCCACTATTTGCAATTTCAACCTTGGCAATTATAGCTTGGTCATACAAACAGAAAAGTAAAATTTTATCCCTAGAAATGTCTGCTCAAAGAAACCAGTTATTTACAGCTATTTATCAGGTAAAAGAAATGGGTATAAATTCTCTTTTAGAAGATAAATTAATGAATCCCATAGAATGGGAAAAAATCTTAAAAAACTGGGAAACTTCTTATCAGTTAATTCAGGTGGAAAACAGTTTAGGAAAATCTGTTGTTAGTCTATTAGAATTAGCTAATTTAGAATGGCAAAAAGGAAACAGACCTCATTGGTCAGAAGCATTACCTTTTTATGGACAACACCCTGTTAATAATTAGGAGTTGCTGATTTATCGGGAACCGTAAAAGTCTTTTTTAAGGAGTAGGGGAGTAGAGGAGTAGAGGAGCAGGAAAGTAATTTTTTTTGCTCAACGATGCGCCTAGAATGGTAACTTGAGGGGCATTAAAAGCTGATTTTTCGGTTCCCGAAAAACAGGTACTTTTTCCTGACCTAAAAAGCCTAAAAATTATTAGTATGTAAATACTTTTAGTTTTCCATACCCAAGCCATAATTAATAATTAATAATTACCTCTTCTTATAAAGAAGAGGATTGACAAAAATGATTTGTGAGAAAAAATGTAGGGTTTTGGTCTCCAAACCCCGTTAGATAAAATCTGACAACCTATTACAGTTACTAAACCCCTTACTTAAAAATCTTTAAATTTTCCAAATTGTTTAAATTACCCTAATCTTTTTTCTTCCAAGAGTAACTAAATTTTTTACCTTGTTGATTTGTCTCTATTTCTATTTCATATTTTTCTTTCACCTCCATTTTTTCTTGCCAATTATTCAATTGGTCAAAAAGCTTTTTGTTTATCTTAAATACTGGTTTTTCTGACATTTTTTTGCCTCCTTTTGAACAAAAAACAAAGCTAGATATAAAGTAAGCATTCCGTAGGAAATGCTTACCTATAAAGTATTCTTCCAAAGAAATAATATTATTGCCACCAAAGCACCTATAAGTAGAACCATAGTAGTTAAAGAACTAATACCAAACCCAACAACTCGTTTCTCTGCTGCCTGATAATAACCCCAAGCAAATAAGATACGCCCCACTACCCAAATAGCCCCAATAATAGCACCCCATAATGCACTGACAAACAGAGAAAAAAGCCACAAAGAAGGTAAAAATAAAATTAATTGTTCTACAGTATTTTGTTGTACCCTTACTACCCGCTCAAAATTTTCGTCTCCAGACATTTGAGGAGGCATAATTTTGTATTTAGCTCTAGCTCTACCAACATTAAGAGTTACCACAAAGTACATTAATAAACTGGCAACTGTTACTAAACTCGGCCATATAATTTTTTCTGTTTCTAACATAGCGATCGCTTTGAGATGAGAATTGATTTGAGTAAATATTTATCTAAAAAGTATACAGCAATTTTCAGAGCAATTAACTACATAAAAAATAAAAAGACAAACCTTATTACTTCTAACTTCCAACTATAGAATCCGGTTAAATACTTATCATATTTACAGAAAGAAGATAAAAGGCAAAAATGGTTTAACCCTGCGCAGACAATCAATGTAAGTAGTCAAGTCATGCAAAATAAATTTTCTAGTTGAGAGAGGGAACAGGGAACACAGAAGGTGGGAAGAGGAAGAAAGAATTAATAATTTCTGGATAAGATTAGAGATGTTTAATAGTAATTTGCAATTAATTTTGGTTATAGATTTATACAATTAATTTTGCCTAAGCACTTAAGTGGTAAAATCCAGTATTATCAATATACACAGAGGGTTAACTCCCCCAACCACAGGTTACTTGCGGAATCTAGATCAAGTAAAAGTATTCTAGAAAACAACACAAACAAAATTTATTTATTATAATTAAAAGATTTTGCTAATTCAATATGAAAAATCAGCAATATATACACTCGACTGCCCAACTGTGGACTATCTTCCATAACTTACTAATGTTCAGGACTCTAGTCGTAACTCACTAATATTAAGCAGTCTAGTGGCCTGAATCTTTTCTGCACAAACAGTTTTTCCAGTAAGCAATCTACACTAGCTCAACTTTTTCCTGTTTTGAGTATTTATTAGTTTTAAATATTGTCAGTATAAAAATAAATAATGTTTTAGAGTAGTTAAAATTTACTACAATCATCTCGAAGATTTGAGTGAAACTGCTCTTATTTAAGATGTTTTCAATCATAAAGGACTTACACAGAAATCCGGTTTATTGAAGAAATTTGGTGGTTTGAGAGACAATAATCAGAGAAATCAACTCAGCTTTGTAAGCGCATAAGCAAACCCTAATTACACATTTTGTTGATTCTCTGTTTTCCCTTACCTGTTCCCAGTTAAGTATTCCCTATCTCAACTAGGAAATTGATTTTGCACGACTACTTATTTAGGGTTTGCTGATTAAATCTAAAAGTTACAACAAATGTCAAACTATTTATTAACCCAAAATAATTATCAATCCACCCAAAAAGAACAGATACTTTATGACTATTTACAATATTTAGTTCGGAACCAAGAACCTGAAAATTTGATTGATGATTTTAAAGCTATTTTTATTGATGCTTCTGAAGACTTTATCCCAGAAATATGGCAGGCAATGGAAGCAATTATTGACATGGAACCTGAACCAGAAGATTTTCATAATATTATTAATAGAAGTTGCTATATTTTAATTAATTATTGGTTACAAAACCCCAGACTACAAAAATCAATTCCAGACTTAGTAAATCTCTTCCAAGAGAAAGCAAATCGCTACGCTACTTGCTGGACTTCTCAACGTATACGTTGTTTGAGCAGTAGTTTTAGTAGAACTGAACAATATTTTGCCTTACAACGTTTGGCTCGAATATTAACCAAACAAGTTGAAGAAAATACAAAAGTTAAAGAGCAGACCCTGGTCAAATTAATTAATCGCTACCCATACCTATATGAAAATAGTATTAATAATGAGAACAATACTGATAAAGAAAGAAAAGAAATTATAAAAATTCGACAAAAACAGCAACAAAAATATGAATTAGATTTATGTAAATATATTATTTATCAAAAATTGTCTAGAAAAAACAATTATGTCAAAAATCCTACACTCATAGGAGACAAAGAATTAAATTATACTATCCAATATTTCACTGGCAAAATTAATGGTGGTCAAACATTGCGAAACCAATCAGAAATATTTCGTTCCTATTGTGACTTAACTTACTCCTATCGCAGTTTTAAAGATGGTTTATATGAATACTTAACTGATACAATTAACTGTGGTTATGGCAAAAGTAAATTCAATCGTAAACTATATTATAAATTGAAAAATACCTTTTCTCAAAATAACAGTCATCAACCCAATGATTCTCTAATGTTAGATACTTGTAGAGACTTATTAAATTTTATGGTTGTAGAGAGTTTAGAACAACCCAAACATTTTGTTTTTTATGACTTAATTAATAATCTAGGGCCGATAAAAGTTATTGGTATTTTGTTAAAAATCGTACTATTTTGTCGTCAAGCCAGACCTAATTTAGAAGAAAAATTTTCCATTTTATTTAACCATTATCAAGGGTTTAATTCTGGTAAAGTATGGTGGTTAGTTAAGTGTATGGAGATTCTCAATGTTGCTTTAACAACTAACTTCGGCAGAAATAGGCTCTGTTGCCTCTAATGCCATTTCCCAAAAACTTTTCTAGATTTAATTCATCAAGGGAGTAGGGGAGTAGGGGAGTAGGGGAGAAGTAAACATAAGAATAATTAACATTAACTTAGCTCAAATTGGCAAAAAAGTGATTCGGATTGTGCTAATTAGTTAATAACTGAAGTATTGCCCAAGTATAGCACTAATGCATGGGAATTGGTATAAATTAACCTTAATGTAGACAAAAAAAACTTATGCAAATTGTTAACAGGTTACATTTTCAGAACCTGCGGGGTGACTTACTAGGCGGAATAACCGCCGCCATTGTCGCACTGCCTTTAGCCTTAGCCTTCGGGGTATCCTCTGGAGCTGGTGCAATAGCTGGTCTTTACGGTGCCATCTTCGTTGGTTTTTTTGCCGCTCTGTGTGGTGGGACACCCTCGCAAATCAGTGGTCCAACAGGTCCAATGACCGTCATTATGACAGCTGTCTTTAGCAGTTTAATAGCTGAGAACCCAGATTCAGGTTTGGAGATGGCATTTACTGTAGTTATGCTTGGGGGAATATTCCAGATACTTTTTGGAATCCTGAAACTGGGAAAATATATTGTTCTCATGCCCTACGCTGTAATCTCAGGATTTATGTCTGGAATTGGGGTCATAATTATCTTCATTCAAATCGGTCCATTTTTTGGTCATCCTGGTACTGCTAATGTAATTGAATCAGTTAGCAAAATTCCATATTTCATTAACAATCTAAATCCTGATGTAACTACTCTAGGAATCATCACACTGATAATTCTTTTCTTGGCACCACGCAGAATAACTGCATTCGTTCCATCTCCACTGTTAGCATTACTAATAGGAACTCTAGTTTCAATATTTTTTCTACCAGTACCAGAGAGTAATCTTATTGGAGAAATTCCCACTGGTTTGCCAACACCGCATTTACCAGTATTTTCCTTAGAGCAGATGAAAACAATGCTGGTGAATGGTTTGATGCTAGGAATTTTAGGAGCAATAGACTCTTTGCTTACTTCTTTAGTTGCTGACAATATTACTCATACTAATCACGACTCTGATCGCGAATTAATTGGTCAAGGAATTGGAAATTTAGTGTCGGGGATGTTTGGAGGACTACCAGGAGCGGGAGCAACGATGCGGACTGTAATCAATGTTCATGCTGGTGGTAGAACACCCCTATCAGGGATTACTCATTCAATTATTTTACTATTCATTTTATTGTGGGCTGCAAAATTCACCGAAGTGATTCCCCAAGCTATTTTAGCAGGAATATTACTCAAAGTCGGTATTGATATTATTGATTGGGGATTTCTCAAGCGAGCGCATAAGTTATCGCTCAAAGCTACTGGTATTATGTACAGTGTACTTTTGCTAACTGTCTTTGTCGATTTGATTACTGCGGTCGCTATTGGTGTATTCATTTCTAACCTTTTAACTGTCCAACGCCTCAGCGATATGCAAATTGATGAGGTGAAGTCTATAGTTGAACCCCATGATGAAGCTCCTTTAAGCGATGAAGAAAAAGAACTTCTTGAGAAAGCTGGAGGTCGCCTCCTGTTGCTACATTTGTCTGGACCAATGAGTTTTGGAGCTGCCAAAGCTATCTCTGGACAAATGGGGATGGTAGACAAATATGATGTTCTGATTCTCGATCTCAGTGATGTTTCTTATCTTGGGATTACTGCATCTCTAGCTCTGGAGAATATGATGAAAGAAGCACGTCAAAAACATCGTGAAGTTTTTCTAATTGGGGCATCTGGTTCAGTTAAAGTCAGACTAGGGAAGTTAGATATCTGGAATTTTTTACCTCAACGAAACCAGGTAGCGACCAGGATGGAAGCTTTGGAGAAAGCACTTATTGTTTTGGATGGCAACATTGCTTTATCAAAATGATAGAAAGTGTTGATGTGAAAATTTACAGGACTTAGGCAAACTAATCAAGAAACCGGGTTTATTGCCCGGTTTCTGTATAAGTATGAATTAGGGCTAGCTGATTAAAGATAAAAACATTTAGAGATAAAGGTTTGAACAATTTTAGGTGCTGATTTCTCACCGATTTCTCGGGAACCGTACCGTAAAAGTACTAGCTTATGGCCTGATGGAGCAGAAAAAGTCAGCCTAAACTGGGTAATGATCAGAGAAAAACTAAGGTAGGATTATGAATAACCACTTTTTCTACAACTCCCTTAAATCCCAACTCTTAACTACTCCCTACTCCCTACTCCCTGCGTTGTCAAAAAAAAACTTTTACGGTTCCCGATAAATCAGCAAACCCTAGTTAATTCCTCTAATTTGTCTGATTAGGGCAAGCAAGCTTAGTTAATTCAACTAATCTATCCTGTGAATTGTTTTCTCTTTTAAGATCATTATATTTATCTTGATATTGTTGTTCTACTGTTGTAAATTGCACAATATTGAAGAATTGAGATCTATCATTATCCCGTTTACCGTGAACACGAAGACAAACAGGTTCTTTATTTTCATATGCCTGAACGATTCGTGCTTGCAGCGTTTGAGAATTTCTTTTGTATTGATTATTTCCAGCATCGCCAGCAATCTGGCCTACATAATCTACATTTTTCAAAACACTAAAATCTTTGGCTTGAGATGCACCGCTATTTAGCCCTGCATCTGTAGGTTGACGATCTGTATAAATCATGGGAGTTAGTTTAGATAATCCTTTTAACCTATTACCAAAAAAACTTATAAGCTCATTTGTTCCTTCTTGTTCAGCGGAATCATTAAGATGCCACTGAATGTCCTGTGATTTTGACCAAAATCCACCTTGATTCATAATCCTCGGTAGTCTTTGGACTTATAAGTGCTTTAAATTGTACGAAATCAACAACTAATCCTATCATATTACTCATAATACCACCAAGAGTAGCAGCCAAAATCAGCATCCTATTTCTAAGGAGAGGCTGAATAAATCTGTGCAATAAATTATTGGATTGATTGCCCTGAGTGTTTTGATTATTTGGATTTTGTTGAGTAGTCATAACTGCACCTAATGTTGAAGTTTTGGTTTTAGTAAATCAAGAGATGAAAATTTCGAGGCTATCCAAAGCGATAGCCGCGAATATCTGACTAAGAGCGTTACCCTTAGAAGAAAATCACCTTATAATTATCAACACCAGTAACTAAGCTCTTTCCAGAATAAATTATTGTTTATTAGGAATCTGACTGATAAATTTGCCGTAATTGTTCAATAGTTTCTACAGTTTTGAGAGAGGAAAGAATTGTTTCTAAAAGCTGAATATTTTCCAGATTATTAATTTCGGAAAATATCTCTTTTCCTGATTGGCCAAATTTCAATTCTAATCCTAGTTCTATTCCGGAAAGTATTCCTTGTTGTTGACCAATTTCAATGCCTCGTTGTTCACCCCGTTGTTGACCAATTTCAATACCCTCTTGTAATATTTGTTGATACCAAGGAGATTGTTGTAATACTGCCATATCCCACCTCATTATTTGTTGTATTACTTCTGTCTTTAATACAAATGTAGCAAAAAATGCTAGTAAATTTTCTAATTCTAAGAGTTGTTCATCCTCCCGTAAAAGTTGCAATGCTTTTCTCACAGTTCCTTCTTCTCCTCCTCCTTTCAGAATTGGAACAAAAGGCAGTAGAGAAGGTAGAGGTTGTTGAAAAACTGCTTCTGCTTCTACTTCCCACAAGTTAATAACAAGGGTAGTCTTGATACGCCTTCAGATTGAGAAATTCTGATTCATAACAATTGACTATTTCTGTTTTTTCGCTTGGTTGGAGAATGTTGATTAACACAGGATAAACTGGTTTTTGGTACTTTTCTTCTGCCAATCCTGCATAAGCACGCATCCGACGTGGCATTTTTGCATCGTATCTTAATTGGATTTCATTGAGAACCAAAAATTCTCCATGTTCTGGTGTTGAAGCAGTTACTAAAACATCTCCTTCTCGACTTAACCATTGGAAGTCTGAAGATGCTATTTCTTTGACAGTAACATTGGTAATTTATGTCACCCATTCCACCCAACGAGTAGGAGAAATTCCAATTATTCGTTTACTACTAATATCAACTTTTTTTGTCATTGATGAAGTTGAATAATTTCTGTTTGTTAAAAATTATCATATAGCAGTCTTCAAGTCAATGAAATACATTCAAAAAATAATACCCTAGGGGTTTGGTCTCCTTTCCCCAAGTGCTAAGGGATTTGGAGACCAAACCCCTACAGCTTTTTCTCACATCTCATTCCTGATTGCTATATAAGGGCGAATGCCATTCTCCCCTACTTTGTCTCAAATGAAAAGCGCTGTCATAGATTTATTCCCAACAAAAAACCGGGTTGATTGCTCTATTGTTGTTAGCGCTAATCAACCCGGTTTCTACCAGTGCGATTTTTCGCTTCAGATTCTTGTTCGCTTCGGGTTGATATTATTTCATGTCCGCATAATAAGTGATCAAAGACTTTTATCGCTTTAGACCAATATTTCCTTCTGCTTCCCCCCTTTCAAAAGGGGGTGGGTAGGGGGGATTTCCTCTGGTGTTCCTCTGAAGTTTAACTATTCAACCGAACATGATATTACATAATATCAGAAATTTTCAATGGTTCTGCTTCCATTTCCCCATTTGCTGCTGCCAATTTTTCGCGAGAAGACATAACGCAAACATTGTTACGTTCCATCCCCGCAGTGAATACATCCAATAAAGTTTGCTTCACATCCGCAACTGTAGCTTTCAGCGATCGCTCATAACGTTCTTCTCTCAACTCAGCAGTTTGCGCTGTCAAATAACGTTCCAAAGCTAAACTTGTTGCCACCTCTGGACGCAAAACTGGAGAATCATCTTGAGTTGTCGCAATAATGGCGCGGTCAACATCAGTCTGAGTCCAATCTAAATTCTTGAGATAATCTATGATACCAGCAAATACATCCAGAGTCCGAGTAACATGGGGGTCGCGATAGGAATACAAAGAAACAGTCTTTCCTAAACCACTATAACGACATCCTGCACCGTAAGCATTACCCTTCAAACGAATTTCTGTGAATAGATAACCCAAACCTAATAAATGAGCGCCCAACTTTAAAAGTGGCGATCTTTCATCACTGAAATGAGGTGCTGGCATCATCTGAACACAATAAGCTACCTGTACTGGACCAGCTAAACCTTCCCGGATATTGTAAATTGGTTCAAAGCGACTACCAAAAATATCTCCTTCTTGTTGTTGTTGCTGACTACCCCATTCGGAAAGAGTTTTCTTGACTACCTCATAAGCACCATCTGAACCAGTGAAGCTAGCAGTCAATGGTTGATTAGCAATAAAATCTCGGATAGTTTCAATCTGAGTCATCAAATTTGCCCCATGCTCATCAAAGCGAGCGCAGACTTTATTCAACAACTCTAGTTGAGGTAAACCATTAACAATCTCACTAAGACTAGCTTCTTTTGTCATACCAGCACCAGCTCGCGACATAGCTGTATACATACCATTGTAAATCAAATCAGAACTAGATTGAGCTAGAGATTGAGTCATCACCTCCCGTAGTCGAGCAGTATCGCGAGGGTTGACAGCAAAAATTATATTGCGCAATAGTTCTAATGCAGGTTCAATCTGTTCATCTAGAGTTTTCATGGTAACGCGGAGTCCGTACACAGGACGATAAGCGTCTTGAGCATAAGTGCGCAACTGAGATTGAAAACCAATTCCTCCAGTATAAGCAGTAATACCACGAGCAACCTGTTCGTAGTTCATTTCCCCTGCACCTAATTTCCGGAGTGCATCTATATAAACAGATACATACAACCACAACTCTTCAGGCAACCCCCGCAAACTGAAATCTAGTTGTAAATAATTTACCCCATTTGTCAATACATGATTCCGTAATAGTGTGACTCCACCATCAATTTCTTCGACATCAGTGGGAATATGTTCTGGTTTTTCGGGTAGATCGCTAACTTGTAGTTGAGGCAGTTTAGCTACTGCTTCGGGAGCATTGGGAGTTCCTGACTCTAGTTGTAATTCTTCTGCTTCCTTCGCTATCTGCTCTAATTGTTCTGGAGTTAGTTGAGAACGAACTTGTTCTACTTGTTCGACTACCGCTTGGTCATAGTTAGCTTGCCATTCTTGGTCTGGTTTTAATACCAAAGTCAAACGGTGGGGGTTGTCGAGTAATTTTTCCCGAATTAAATCGTTGAAATAGTTGGGGTTTTCCGCATAACGCTGTTTACATTCAGCGAGGCGATCGCTAATCTGTAAAAATGCTAATGGATCGCTATCATAAATCCAAGTTTGCATCACTCGGAACAACATCCGCAAAGGATACATCCGAGCAACTTCTTGATGTTGATAAATTGCCTGTTGGAATGCTCCTTCAACCATACTAGGTTCAATTTCCCCGTCAGCAATTATTTTTAGGGTATTGATAACTAACTGAGTAAATGCTTCACCTTGATCCGGTTCACTGCCTTGAATACCCAAAACGAAAGTAGCTTCCTTACCCACAGAATCATTTCCAGAACGTAGTAAGTCTTTACCGATTTGGGATTCAATGATCGCTTTTTTCAAGGGAGCTGCTTCATTTCCTAATAAAATGCGACTGAGAATATCCCAAGCTACCCATTCCTCAGAGTTGGTGCTATCTCCTACTAACCATTTCAGCAGTATATAAGTTTTCTCTGTGGTTTCGTCTGCTGCACTAACAGGATAAGGTTCTTCTTTGAACTGAGGTTCACTCCAGCGAGATTGAGGATTAATATTAATATTGGGTTCCCGTCTTTCAAAAACATCTAACTTTCCAGCTAAAAAGTTCAGATATTCGGGAGTGGGAATATTGCCATAGAAAACAAAGTGAGCATTACTAGGATGATAATAGTTAGCATGAAACTCACGGAAGTCTTCGTAAGTCAGTTCGGGAATATTTTTCGGATCGCCTCCGGACTCCAGACCGTAAATATTATCAGGAAATAGAATTTGATTAGCAATACTCTCTAACCTTTGTTCGGGGTCAGAAAAAGCGCCACTCATTTCGTTGTAAACTACCCCAGTAAATTTTAATTTCCCTGTAGGGTTTTCGGGGTCAGCAGGAGCTAAGTGATGTCCTTCTCGTTTAAAAGTATTTTCAGTCAGCAGTGGATGAAATACAGCATCAAAATATACTTCTGCCAAATTAAATAAGTCTTGTTTGACTTTACTGGAGACTGGATAGTAAGTGCAGTCAGGACCAGTCATAGCATTAATGAAGGTTGCTGGACTCATTTTTAGCATTTCAAAAAATGGTTCCTTTACAGGATATTTTTTTGAACCTGCTAATACCGAGTGTTCTAGGATGTGGGGTATTCCCGTACTATTTGGAGGCGGGGTAGGAAAACTAATTGAAAATAGATTTTCGGCATCCTCTGAATAAAGATGTAAGAGTTTAGCACCTGTTTTCAGATGTTCTAGTTGATAGGCGACCATCTGCTGTTGCTTTAGGTCAGTAATGGCTTTTACTTCAAAGCCTTCTAGTTGTTGTCCAACTTCTAAGGTTCTTTCGGTTAATATGGGCATAAAAAAATGAATTACTATTTTTTTGACTTATTCTTAGTTTAGACTATTTCTAATATTCGGTTTACTCACCTAGTCAGGTACGGCAGAAAAGTGCGAAGTGTGGGAAGATAGAATAATTTTAGGATAAAGCAATCCGTACATAGGTTGTAACAATTCAAAAACTAGAAATAAACTCCCAAGCTCTTGCCTATTGCCCATTGCCTCCATACCCATTCCCGAAAAGCGGTAACATTTTTATAGACAAATAAAATAGGCAGGACTAAAGTCATGAGGAACGCAATTTTCTTGGCTTGAGATTGCTTTCATGAGGTCATGCTGCCCTTTCCATGTCGCGGAGCGAAACGCTTTCGCTTGCGCTGCGCTTTTCATGTCGCGTAGCGTTATCTTATAGGGACTGCTACCCAAACATTTCGGCTCAAGCCCCGAAAACGCAATGACAGAAATACGTTGCCCGTGCGTAAGTCATGTAAAATATGATTGCTATAGAGGTAAATATATTTTACTTTTTTCCCAAAGTCCAGGTATAGAATAATATCTGGTTATCTAAATAAAACTATTTCTGAAATAAACCATGGAAACAACAGAAAAAAAATCTTCTAACCTTTTGCAAATAATGTTTAATATTACGATTATTTTATTAGTAGTAGTTGCTATTGTGGTAGGAATTAATATTGGTACTAATGGTAAACTCACTCTATTTGCTGGCACGAGACCTGATAATTTGGGTGTATATTCTGGACGACTTGCACCTTGTCCTAGTAGTCCAAACTGTGTTAGTAGTTACAGTCAGGATGCACAACATGGTATTGTTTCTTTGAGCTATGATTCTGAACCGGAAAAGGCGATCGCTAACCTGAAAGAAATAATTGTATCTATACCTCGAACTAATATTGTTAAGGAAGATGAGGATTATTTGTATGCAGAGTTTACCAGTAAAATTATGGGTTATGTGGATGATGTAGAATTTTATGTGGATCGGGATGCTAATGCGATTCAAGTCCGTTCTGCTTCTCGTTTGGGAGAGTCAGATTTGGGTGTTAATAGGGAGCGAGTCGAAACTATTCGGGAAAAGTTTAATGAATTGAAAAGTGTTTAGTGAATGAATAAATAGAGATTTTAGTTGGTTTCAACTTATCGCAACTTTATAATACAAAAACCTACTAAGAAACCCGGTTTTTTGAAAAAACCGGGTTTCTGGACAAGCTCAAATTTTGCCGATTTTAAAATAACATAGGACTTACGCAGTGACGCTACATATAGCGCTCACAACTATGGTGACATAGTTTTTTGACTCTATAGATAGTACCTTTCCGTAAGTCCTGTAACAATTTTAAAGACCTTAATTTTGTTCAAATAGAACAGTTTATTAGGGTGTGTTAGCGGAACAAAATGGAGGGTAACGCACCTTTTTTGATGTTATTGGTGTGTTAAAAAGTGCGCTAACGCACCCTACTGGACTGTTTCACCTTAAATGGTGGATTAGGAAGACACCGTAGGGGCGGGTTTTACAAGTGAGTTAACGAGTTTTCATGGATTTCTCACATAAACCCCCTATGATATGAACCGCTTCTCAGGGGCGGGTTTATGTAAATCCTAGAAAGAGATGAAAATTTCTGCTCAAACCCGCCCCTACCTATTGCACCATTTTAGATGAAACACTCCACTACTGGACTTTTTCATTATCAATTATCAATTATCCATTTTTCTAAGTCTGGTATTGTTGCTAAATCAAAAATTTCTTCACCTAAAATATCTAATTTTTCCAAAGATAATTGCTTAATCTGAGTCTCAATTTCTGGAGGTATTTCTCCAAATTTTCGGCGAACTTGACGTAAGATTTGTTTCACTACTCCAATACCAATTCCTTCTTCCCTTCCCATTTCTATCCCTTCGTTTCTGGGGAAACTAATTTGTCCTTGTTTATCTCTCATCAACTTTTCTTGTGGCTCTACTTTCTCTGATTCTTTATTGTTTAAGTTGGGTCGATTTGCTATCTTTAATGCTGCTTCTATTTCTGAGACTTCTGCCAATGATTTTGGTATTACTTCTAAATTTGGAGCCGATTTAATAAAATATATCCATTTATCGCTGAGGGTTTCTAATTCTAATAATTCTTTTTTAAATTTGGGTAATTCTACAAATATTAACCTTAATTCATCTTCATAATCTAACAATTCTGTCTGTTCTTTAAGTCTGAATTTAGTAATCATTTTATCAATATGCTCAAATAAAACAAAATCGGTGATGGTTAAAACTATAAAAGGTGGGAACATTGTATAATCTTGTATTGCATCTAATTGATTTCCATAAGCTTTAGCTAAGTTATAAATTTCTGGTTTTTCAAAATCATCTACCTTCAATATTTGCATTTTAATAACGATGGTATAACCATTATCTAAAAGTGCTTTAATATCAAAATAAGTGTCTTTCATAGTGTTAGTAACTCCAGGGTTATAGGGGTTAATGATTTTGAGGGATTGAATAACATTTTGATTGTTATAAACTATGGCATTGAGAAAGCTAATGAGGATTTTTTGACTGTGAACAGAACCAAAGATTTTTTTAAAGGCAAAGTCGGTTTTGGGACTGATAAATTTCATGATTATATATTTCCTAGAACTTATATGATTTATGATAGACTATAGGTTATAATTTACAGCAATGAATGAGGATGGTGAGGTACAGTTATTTGCAGTTCAGCCTTCGCCGGCTATAACAACCTGGAAGGTTGTGTTACAAAAAGTAGTGAAAGTTTGTACCTCACTAACTGCAAAATTGCCGTAATTTTAATCTGGAAATTATTAAAATAAATAATGTTAAAATGGAAACTCTACCAATTAATCTCGATAATAAAACTTTAAAACAAATTGATGTTTTATCCAAATCAAGAGAATTTGTCTCTTTCTCAAATTGCTAAATTAGTGATCGAATTTTGCTCCCTGCTGCCACCTGCTGTCTGGTTAAACAGTAACGTTGTTTCGGGTGCAGAAAAAGTTGAGATGGCTAATATTCTCGCCCCAGGCAATTTTGGAAAGTCAGTACCATGAAGCTATAGACAAAATTAAACCGCAGTTAGATCGGGAATGGTTAGATTCTTTGGTAACTGAGGACGATATTCTCAATGCTGCGGTTGAGCTAACTGAAAATGACTGAGCCAGCCAGCAGTGGACTGTTTCATCTTAAATGGTCCATGGGGTAGGGGCGAGTTTGAGCAGAAATTTTCATCTCTTTCTAGGATTTACATAAACCCGCCCCTGAGACGCAGCTAATATCTTATGGGGCGGGTTTATCTAATTTACTTGGAAAACTCGTTAACTCACTTGTGATTTTTCGGGAACCGTAACCCGCCCCTACGGATCCTGATTCCCTCATGCACATTTTTAGATGAGACAGTCCACTACTGGACTCTTTCATTATCCATTATCAGCCGATCGCTCTTTTGATTTTATTAGTTATAAAAATAATTTAATTAGGGCTTAAGCACGAACGCTATTGGTAGGGTGCGTTTTGCGTTCCGCAAAGCTCCGCTTTATATGTCGGCTCAAGCGCCGAAACGCTGCGCGACATGAAAAGCGCACAACGCACAACGCACGAATACTCTATTATAGTGCCTTTGCGTAAGTCCTATTAATTATAGAGCGATCGCTTTTGGGAAGTTTTCAACTGCGATGCAGCCCAGAAATTTGTTTCTTAGCGGATGATAAAGATGGCTCTTAATTTAAAATAGCGATTAATTTCAAACAAGTATTTTGCCTAGTTATATTCTCCTACTTCTAGCGATTTTTATGATCAGGACTTATGGTATGCAGTCCGGGAATTTATTTCTGGGTAGATGACAAAGATGGCTCGCCAAAGATTAAAATCCTTGGCTAATAGTTGAAGTCATCTTTCAGATGACTCTTGGGGTTTATACTCTAATTATAGAAACAAGACATTTACTCCCTATTCCCTATTTTTTCCACACAAAATAAATCAACAAAAATCCCATCGCACCTACCCCCAACAACATACCAGGTTCGGGTAAACTGACATTATCCCACAAATTATTCGGCTCCGTCAACACCCCCTTACCATCCTCAACTTGACGCTGAAAACCATCTCCCCCTACTTCCCCACCTTTAAAAGCTTCCCGTTGTTCATCATTAACCAAAACTATCATGGAAGAATAGGGAGTAACTATATTGTAGGTATTAGCGATCGCCTGCATACCATCCACAGTTGTCAAACCCAAAACCAACTGTTGAGCTGCTATAGGAGCAAAACTATCATCTTTTTTTGCCTCCAGAAATTTTCTTTCCATAAACCAAGCATACCCGTCTGCTACACTAATAACGGATTTTCCCAACTTTGATTTTGCCGTTATTTCTGGGAATATCTCACTCAACTTAGTCGCCACACCACCCCCACTTTGTTGAATAAATTTTAAAGTGGCATCATCATAAGCAGGTGGCATCCCCCCCAAATGCAAGAACCACACGGGAATAGATAATTTCGGCATTTGTTGACTACCATCTGAAAGTTCGTAACCACTTTCATCTGTCACTAATATTACCCGACTGTAGGGAGTATCCCCCCGTAACTGGAGAAACTGTTTCAGCATTTCTGGATAGGAGAGTCTCCGGAAATATGGAACTTTCTTAGCATCAAACTGACTAATATCATCAAAGCGTTCGGGTGGAAAAAGCGCATTAGTCAGATATATGTCAGCATCACTATTAGCAAAACTCAGGTCTCCCAAACCATTTTTCACTAACCAGTCAATATTCCGTTGCAGTTGCCAGGTTTTTGCTTTTATGCTATAGGAAGTATCGATAACTATGGCAAACCGTTGACTTTCTGGCAAAAATGTTTCTGGTGTTTCCAAAGGTTGAGCTGAAATCTGATATCCATTGGGAAAATTTACCTGATGTGGTTGGGGAGTGATATCGTTGACAGCGGTAAGACTGGGTGGCAACCATGTTTCTCCATCACTTCTGACAGATTTACCGTTGTATATTCGTTTAGTTTTGCGATTCCAAAATATATTGTGTTTTTCTATCAACTGTGGTAAGGCAAAGGTATAATTTTCTGCCATGGTTTGATAGGTTAACCACAGGTGCATTTGTGTTGGTTGCTCTGGGTTATTTTGGGGTTGTGTTGCTGTTAGTTTTGGGGGTATGGGAAATACTCGCAAACGATATTGTCTAGGTCCGACTTTTTCGATGATAGCGGGCTCGACTGGGCGTTCTCTTCTGACTTGAGAGTTATAAACTTTTTGTGCTGCTCCATGGGGAGAAACTTGAAAGGGAAAACGGGAGGCGCGGTTGTCAGTATCACCTAACCAAATACCTGTAATAACTGCACTTTTTGGGAGGGTAAAATAATAGATAATTTCTTGAGGTTGAAAGGTTTGATTTTCATAAATTTCATATAGTTCTATATTTGCCCAATCTCCATTTTCGGCAACTGTAATTTCTTGGTTTTTCAGCCAGACTTTTTGTTGCCCAATATTTAATAATCCAGCTTGAAATTCATCTAGATTTGCTGTAGATTTAATGGCTTTGAGAATAGCTTTTTGTTCTCCTTTTTGAATAGGAGTATCGAAAAATTCTCTATAGAGTTTTGCTGCTTTTTCTTGATCTTTATCGTCACCTTGATATAAGAATGGAGAAATGAGATTATTAAAGCAATTTTGTAATGTTTGATTAATAGGTTCGGGCAAACCAAGTGTATTTTTGTACATCATCCGAATTTGATTATTTTCGGCAGCGGTACCTAAATAACGATATGAGGATAAATAGGCATTAACCAATCCATTTTTAATTAAATCTGAATTAGCTAAAAGTTCTTGGCGATCGCTCTCATCTCTAATTGGTAAATCTAACATTTGAAAAGTTACAACTTGAGGTTGTTGGTTAAATGAAACTAACAGAATCATCCAAGCAGTCATTAAACCAATAGTTCCTTGAAATGTCCGTTTATGCCCATATTGAAAAGCAAACATTCTCAAGATTTTTTGCCCAGAATGAACGTATAAAGTCGCCATTGCTGAAGGCATAAATACAAACAAGGTTCCTGCGATTATAAATAAGAATAAAGATAAAAGGATGGAAAATATACCCAGAGGATGATTATTTATTTGATAAATAATTGTTTGAACCCAGTCAAAAGAGAAAAATTCTCGTAACAAAATTATGGGGAATGGCAGAGCATAAAATAGGAGTAAGATTCCCAGATATAAACCAGTCAAAAACATGAAAATATGAGCAAATAATTGTAACCATGCTATGAAGGGATTTTGATGAGCATAACCATAGAAAAGTTCTAGAGCAAATGCGATAATACTAACTAATATTGTACCGAAAATTAAAGAGCTAGCTGGAGTAAGTTCTCGTAGCACAAATAAACGCAATAAACATAGTAAAAATAAAGGAGCTTCGACACCATAAAATAATCGAATTAATTCTAAAGGTTGTTTCCGAAAACGCCAGCCTCCAAAAATAGTAGAAAAAGTGGGAATTGCGATTATGCCGATAAAAGTAATCAAAAATTGACTGGGGATTAAACCAGAAAATGTATCCTCAATTAGAGAATATCCAAAAGTTGGTAATATCCAGAAATAGACAAATCCTAAAAATGCGATATTCCAAATCCAAAATATACCGTAATAGATGCAAAAATATTTATTTTTCATTAATTATAAGATTCGTTTTTCAAACAGACATCTTGCCTGTGAATAATCAAATGTAACACAGGCATCTTGGCTGTAAATAATCAAAATTATAGTGTAATAGTAGGGGCGGGTTTTATCTAGAATTTTAATACTTATTCTAAGATTTATATAAACTCGCTCTCATGGAAACTTTTGAACTAGAAAAATAATACTTATTCTAAGATTTACATAAACTCCCTCTCATGGAAACTTTTGAACTAGAAAAATAATACTTATTCTAAGATTTACATAAACTTGCTCTCATGGAAACTTTTGAACTAGAAAAATAATACTTATTCTAAGATTTACATAAACTCGCTCTCATGGAAACTTTTGAACTAGAAAAATAATACTTATTCTAAGATTTAC
>NZ_JAYKGW010000174.1:0-39109 GCF_035285525.1 Okeania sp.
ACATATTGCACCATTTTCACTGTGTTATTAGAAAACGGGGCGGGTTTATGTAAATCTTAGAGTCAGCATGAAAATTTCTGATCAAACCCGCCCCTACATATTGCACCATTTTCACTGTGTTATTCTACTACAGTTTTCTCTTTTCTGGGATATAGAAACCGGGTTTCTTTCTTACTCCCTACTCCCTACTCCCTCTTCCTATAATAAATCCTTAAACTTAGGATCATTAGCCAAACTCTTCAACACCTTCTTAATATCCTGCGATCGCTCCTTTTTCACAATTAAAGTAACATTCCCATCTCGAACAACAACCACATCCTCCAAACCAATAGTTACAATTTTATCATCATCACTAGAAGCATAAAAAATCGACCCCTCAGTATCCAACCCCAAATGATCCGCCAACTCCACATTCAAACTATCACCCTTAACCAAACGTTCCAGAGCATTCCAGTCACCCAAATCATCCCAACCAAAAGCCACAGGTAACACAAAAACCTTCTCAGTCTTCTCCATCACCGCATAATCAATACTCTTCTTCTCCAACTGAGAATAACCCTCAGCACCCATCTCTTCCAAAATACTCATCATAGTTGGCGCGTACTTCCGTAACTCGGCCAATATTACCCCGACCCTAAATACAAAAATACCACCATTCCAACTAAAACGCCCTGTTGCCAGAAACTCCTCAGCTTTCTCCCGGTTAGGCTTTTCCGTAAACCGTGCCACTTGATAAGCATCAAATCCACCAAAATTTCCTGCTTTTTCTCCCTGTTCAATGTATCCATAACCAGTAGAAGGAAAGGAGGGCTTGACACCTAGAGTAACAATACCCTCCTGGTTAACAGCCAGTTCGGCAGCCGCCTCCAAAGTATTCCGGAATATTTCTGGCTCACCGATCCAATGGTCAGCCGGAAAAAACCCAACAACTGCATCTTCCCCATAACGACGTGCCGTTTCGATTGCTGTCCAAGCAACAGCAGGGGCAGTATCCCTACCTTCTGGTTCTGCCAATATATTTTCTTCTGGCATTTGGGGTAACTGTTGTGCCACACCTGCGGCCAACATTGCAGAAGTTACAACCCATAAACCATCCCAACCATTGGATAATGGAATTAGTCTGTCTGCTGTTGCTTGTAACAAACTTTTACCACTACCGTCAAGAGAAAGAAACTGTTTAGGCCGATGTTTACGACTAAGAGGCCAAAAACGTTCTCCTTTTCCACCAGCAAGAATAACAGGTATCATCAGATTTTAGATTACTTAATAGACTTTAGATAGTTCCATCTTAAGTTCTAATTAGTAGTTTTTCCAAATTTTTCAACTGTTTAACCAAACATTTATCAAAAATTTGTCTCAGAAGCTACTAGCTGACTGCTTAATTTATCTTTTTATTTTTTGGATTATTTATGAATAATAGTTCTTCTAAGAAATCTCGACCTATTTGGTTAAAATTGTGGTTCTGGATATTTATATTTCTTTTGAGTGGAACCACGACTACTTCTTTTGGAGCAATAGCTGCTTTATTTGCCCCAGTTGAACCAGAATTTGTAACTCAACTACTCCAAGAATTTACCGCAGATATTTTCTGGCGTAGACGTTTACCTTACCAACTTTCACAACCTATAAATATTTTAGTTATGGGAATCGACGAAGTTTCCGGAGTACCAGAAGATTCTCCGGATATATTTGAGGGTCGTAGTGATACTTTAATGTTAGTACGAGCTAACCCCAGGAATAAAAAAGTTAGTTTACTTTCTGTGCCACGAGATACTAGAGTCGAAATCCCTGGAGTAGGTGTTACGAAAATTAATCAAGCTAATGTTTACGGGGGTCAGAAACTGGCAGAAAGTGTTTTAGAAAATACTCTGAATGATATTGAAATTGACCGTTATGTGCGAGTGAGCAAAGGAGCATTTCGAGAATTAATCGAACAACTAGGTGGGATAGAAGTTTTTGTTCCTGAACCTATGTTTTATGTTGACAATACTCAGCAGTTAAAAATAGATTTAAAGGTAGGTTGGCAAACTCTCAATGGAGAACAAGCAGAACAATTTATCCGTTTCCGAGAACAAGTTCATGGCGATATTGGTCGTATACAACGACAACAGGTTTTGCTGAAGGCGTTGCGAAGTCGGGTGACTAATGTGACAGTTTTGCCTCGGTTGCCAAAAATTGCGCGGGTAATACAAAAATATGTTGATACTAATTTAACTTTTCAGGAAATATTGGCTTTGGCGAATTTTGGTATTGACTTGGAGAGGGAAGATTTAAAAATGGTGATGTTACCAGGGAGAGCTAGTTTGAGAAATGAGTATTCCGGTAGTTATTGGGTTATAGATGAGGATGGTCGCGATCGCATTCTGGAACAATATTTTGATGTTAAGTTAAATAAGTTTGATAATGACAACATATACAACCCGATGGAAAAGAAGGAAATTTCACCTTTAGAATATAAAATAGCTGTGCAAAATGCTTCTAGTTATCCTAAAGCAGCAACAGAGTTGGCTCAGTATTTGTACGACCAAGGGTTTAACAATGTTTATGTGGTTAGTGACTGGTCTGACAAACAACGTTTTACTGAAGTTATTGTTCAAGGAGGTTATTTAGAGTCAGCAGAAGTTGTCCGAGATACTTTGGGTTTTGGTAATATTGAGCCTACTTCTACAGGTGAAATTGGTTCTGATTTGACTATTAGATTAGGGGAAGATTCTCTAGAGAAAATTAATCTTTTACAGGAACAGGAGCAGTCACTTTAGAAGGATGGGGTGATGGGGTGATGTGAAATTCTGACGCAGGTGAACCCAGAAACTTGGAAAATAATTTGAGAGAATGAAATTCTCCCATTAGAAAAGAGGGAAAATTTTAGTTGGTATAGGGTTTGGAGACCAAACCCCTACCATTAGAAATTCTGACGCAGGTGAACCCAGAAACAAAGCTTAAAAATTAGGTGGTGGTGCATAGTAATGGTAGAGAGAATGTTGGAGGTGTGGGAGGTGTGAGGGATGTGGTCATTTATGACCAAACATATATATCTTTACCATTACTATGCAGGACTACCACAAATTAATCTTTCAATTCTTCTATGGCAGTTTTCACCTTTTCCTCACCCTCATAATCATCCTGTTCCTCAAACAATTTTAACGCTGTTTCCAAATGATCTAATGCTTCTCTTTTACGTTCTCTAGCTTGAAGAGCTAACGCCATTTTATAATGAGCATCTGCATTATCAGGATTTCTTCTAATAATTTCCCGATATCTAATTATTGCTTGTAAATAATCCTCCCCTTCAAAAAGAATCTCAGCAACAGCAAGTCTAGCTTCCAGCAAATCAGGATTAATATTAACAGCTATTTGATAAGCTTTCAAAGCAGCTTGACTATTATCCTGCTGTTTATAGATTTCCGCAATTTGAAGTTGCAGATCTGCATTGCGAGGTTCTAGACGAGAAGCCATTTTCAGAGCATTTAAACCGCCATCAATATCTCCAGTGGCTAATAAAGCAGTTCCCAAATTAATTTGGATACCTGCATCTCTCGGTGATAATTGAACAGCTTGTTGAATTGCTGCCAATGCTTCAGGAAAGCGCCTCTGTTTCAGTAATACTAAACCAATTGCAGCATGAGCTTCAGCATTCTTAGGATTAGACTGAATAGCTCCTTGATATGCAGTGATCGCCTCATTATATTTCTCTTGGCGAAAGAATACTACACCTAACCCTAAATGAGCATTAACATTATTCTTGTCTAACACAGAAGCACGACGATAGGCTGCAACTGCCGCCTCATAATTTTCTAATTTAGCCATACTATATCCTAAACCATATTGAAAATTTGCATTGTTAGGATCTATGGCGATCGCTCGTTGATAAAACTGAGCTGCTACAGGAAAATTTTCTTGACGTGCTTCTAGGTAAGCAATACCAGAATATATTTGTGCATTTTTGGGATCTAAATTTATTGCCCGTTGATATACTGCTATGGCAAGTTGATAATTTCCAGCCTCAACTAATTCTCGTCCCTGTTTTAGTAGTTCGTTTAACTTTTTACTTGCAGGTTGATTTGTTTGGGCCAATAATTTTACTCCACAGCTTGGAAAAATGTGGTAGATATCATTTGCCTTTCTATTTATGAGTTGACAAGGAACTCCATGAGCAATAGAAGGGAAAATGAGCGTTATTGTGGCCATCATTAGACCACTAAGTATTGATTGTTTGTACACGGCCAGTCTACAAATAATAGTGTGAATAGAGACGACTAATAATAACATTCTATTCAGGAATAGTTGAGCAAACCTCTGTAGTATTTTTATAGAAACAGGACTGACACGGGAGGTACTATTTATGGTGTCAAAAAAACTATAGCGCTATAGTTTTGAACCCTATATATACGGTCTCTCTCTGCGTAACCCCTGAGAAAGCAATAAAGCTTGATTTGGTAAAAATTTGGAGATAATAACAAAAATGATTGTAAGTACAACTGATGTTATTCAAGGCACTGAAGTTGAAGAATATTTAGGGATTGTTACTGCTGAAGTAGTTTATGGTAGTAATGCTCTCAGAGATTTCTTTGCTGGAATTAGAGATATTATTGGAGGCCGTACTGGTAGTTATGAGGAAGTCTTTAAAAAGGGTCAGGAAGATGCGATCGCTGAACTAGAAAAGCGTGCCAGACGTATGGGTGCTAATGCAGTTGTGGGGATAGAAATAGATACAGGTACTATTAATGTGGACGAAAAAGGGGCTTTGTTATTAATTACTGCCACTGGTACAGCGGTAAAATTGGCATAATTTTTATCAGCATTTCCTAATCTTGGTGCGACTTCTCTGGCGACTTTTGCCGTGGTGGGGTCGCACCACTTGTGTTTTAAGCCAAGGTAGGGTTTAACTGCTAGCGTTTGTCACCTATGCAGGGTCGCACCGTTTTTGCATTCTGCTTTTCTGAGAGCAATTTTAATTTCGGTAGATACTGTAGGGACGTTTTATGGAATGTCACTATAACTTTTGTGGTGTTTTGATTACAGGGTATTCCACGTTGGTGAGGTACACCCCGCGAGCAGGATGCACGGTTCCGGAAAAATCGCACTGGATAGATTTAACTATTAATATTGGTGGGAAACAACTCCTGTTGAGAAGTTTTTGGAAGATATAGAATATCTGTTAAGAAATTCAGCTACTTTAGAAATTATTGGTTTGCTTGCTAATATTGCTCTTATTGTTAGTTTAGGAACCTGATTAACGGGGTTAAAAGAACAAAGAGAAAATCAACTTTTTGCTACCTGGACTATTATTAATGATGGTAAAGGTGATAAGTCTGGAGTTGTGAAAACAGCAGTAGAACGATTATATTAAAAATGGATTTTCTTTATCTGCTCTACAGCTTAATGAAACTAACCTAAGTTGGAGTACCCTCAATAGAGCTAATCTCATTAGAGCTAACCTTAGTGAAGCTAACCTTGTTGGGTCTAATCTCAGTAGAGCTGAATTCTTTAGTGCTAACCTCAGTGAAACTAACCTTAGTGGAGCTAACCTTGCTAAAGTTGACCTCAGTGAAGCTAACCTTAATGGAGTTTACCTTTTTAATGAAGAAAACCTCAATAATGCACAAATAAAATCAGCTTGTAATTGGAAAGAAGCAATCTATGTAAAAGGTAAAAAAGAAAAAGATAAAAAAGTTGAAGATATGTGGGTTCCTATAGATAAACAAGCTAACCAAGGAAGAATAAACGAAATTGAACAAGATAAAAATTCCGATCCTAAAAATTCTCCTGATTGTTCTAGATGGAAATAGAATAAAGACTAATAAAACTTTATTAAAAACTAAAAATCATGCACATATCTAAATATCTAATTTTCCTCTTAATATCTTTATTTTCAGCCTGCACTTTTGCCACATCAAAAACTACAGCAGAAATAGAAACTTCCAACAAAAATTCTCCACCTACAGTTACTTCAAATAATAATTCCCAATTATTACAAAATATAGTACAAAATTACCTCCAAAAAACTCCAATCAAAACAACAGAAACTCTAACTTTAACCCAAGCACAAGAAGTTCAAAATTTGTTTGTATTAGAAATTAGTAAAAGTCTCGGTTCAGTAGTTGGTTATAAAGCGGGATTAACCAATCCTAAAGCTCAAAAAATTTTTAATGTTTCTCAACCTTTACGGGGTACTTTACTAGAAAAAATGTTGTTAGAAAATGGTAGTGTTATTTCTGGTAAATTTGCTAGTCGTCCTGTAGCAGAAGGCGATTTAATTCTGAGGGTAGGAAGTGCAGAAATTAATAATGCTAAAACTCCTAGAGAAACTTTGAAATATTTAGATGCAGTTATCCCATTTCTGGAATTACCAGACTTCCTTTATAGTGAAAATATAAAGTTAGATGCGTCTGCTCTTATAGCAACTAATGTTGGAGCTAGAGCCGGAATTTTAGGAGAGCCTATTCCTCTTGCTGATACTGATGAATGGGAAAATCGTTTACAGAATTTACAGGTGGAAATATTAGATGAAAATGGTAAGGTATTAGCATCAGGAAAAGGTAGTAATTTATTAGGAAATCCTTTAAATGTTGTCTTGTGGATTAAAGATTCTTTGCAAGCCGAAGGAAAAGAATTGAAGAAAGGAGATTTACTTTCTTTAGGGAGTATAAGTCGCTTTGTTCCTGTAAAATCAAATTCTACTATTCGTGCTAGATATTTAGATTTAGAACCTAATAAAACTGTGGAAATATTTGTCAAATTTGAATGATATCACAGGGATTAGCTCACGGATCCGCTCACCCGGATTATGCCACGGATATACGAATTAAAAAGTATAAAATAGCTGATTTACCGTAAAAATAACTCAACAATGATAATGGTTTGTTGGGTTATTTTTTGTTTTGCTGAACTTAAATTATATGATATGATTTCTAGAATAATTTTAGTATAGTAGGTTGGGTTGAGGAACGAAACCCAACTTATTTACCGCAAGAATAACTCAACGAGGAAGGAAACCCAACTTATTAGGTATCTCTAGAAAAGAAGAAGCAGGGCACAACGAAACATAATTGATTATTTATGTTAATTTTATTATTGGAGATGTCTATCTTTGTTGGGTTTCACTTCGCTCTACCCAACCTACATTACTAAATTATGTGATATGATTTCTAGAATAATTTTAGATAGATGAAAAATGAAAATCCAAAAATTAGAATTTGGCGATCGCGCCAAATATTGGTATCTCAAATCTCTTGAATTTTCCCCTAATATTAACTTGTTGGTTGGTATTTCTGGTGCGGGAAAGACGAAAATTATTAGCTCAATTTTGGCTCTCAAAAAAATTGTTAGTGGTGACTCTTTCAATGGAGTATATTGGGATATAACTTTTCTAACTAAGGATAATGTATCATATCGTTGGCAAGGAGAATTTGCAACTGTGGAAGAATCGAAAATAAAAGTCAATGATTCTGAGGAAGAAGATAAGTTTAAAATTATCTCTGAATATCTTTCTAAAGATGAGCAAGTTATTATTGAAAGAGATTCAGAAAAAATTATATTTAAAGGCGAAAAAGTTCCCAAATTATCACCTTTTGAAAGTATTGTAGAATTACTTAATCAAGAAAAGGATATTAGTCCTGTAAAAGAAGAGTTTAATAAAATTATACTGTCAAATCTAGACACAAATTTTGCAGGAATTTGGATGATTCCTATTTCTCAGTTAACTTCTATATTAGCAAAATATAAAGATAGCTCTTTAAGTCAAATTCAAGAAAGCAGCCTTTCTAGTATTATCAAGTTATTTCTGGTTTATCAGTATTTACCAGAAACTTTTAACACAATAAAAGAGAAATTTATCGAAATATTTGATACAGTAGAAGATCTGAAAATACAATCCCTATTTGTTGAAAAGTTTCCTGAATCATTGACAGATTTTAAAGAAGCTAAAGCATTATTATTCAAAGAAAAAGGAGTTTCTAATTGGATTGTACCACCAAATATTTCTTCAGGTATTCTGAAAACATTTATGTACATTAGCGAATTATATTTATCTCCAGAAGGGAGCGTAATATTAATTGATGAATTTGAAAATAGTTTAGGGGTAAATTGCATTAATAGTGTCACAGATTTAATATTAGAAAATCTTAGACTACAATTTATTGTTACCAGTCACCATCCATACATCATCCATAATATCGGAAATAAATATTGGAAAATTATTACTCGTCAAGGCAATACAGTAAGAGTTAAAGAACCTCAAGAATTAGGGATTTCCCAATCTAGACATCAAGGTTTTATCGACTTAATTAATGTACTTGAAGAATTGTCTGAATAGCCAAAAGCAAAATGAATATTTATTTCATTTTATAAGGCAGAAGCACAGATAAAAAAAAATTATTCATTTTGACAGAAATCTCTTTTACTAGAATTAAAAAAAAGTACAATATTATGATCAGGTTCATCACAATAATTAGAGCTTGCTGAATAAATTTAAACCCCTTTTATAGATAAAGCTTTTAGCCTTTTTATATCTTAAAAAAGTACCTAGGCTATTGTCGTCTCAAAATGGTAAAGTTTTCAGCCTAATTATCAGAAAATTTGGCTGTAGCAGATACTCTAAACTGTTCCCTTTTCCTAGTTAAGTGCTACCTTTCTTTACTAATAGACTTTTACGGTTCCCGATAAATCAGCAAACCCTAATTACTGTTTATTTAGTGCTAATGGTTATCCTTCAATTGTTCACTATTATATTCCCGATGCTATTGCAAAAATTCAAGAAACAGACACGTATAATTATCTGGTAATTTGCTTTGATGTTGAGGAGGAAACAGTAGAAAGTATCAGACAAGAAATACAAGATTTTATTGTCAAAAATGACCTACACATAAAATTAGGAAAAGTTAAGCCTATTTACATTATTCAAAACTGATGTATAGAAAAATGTTCGACTCTAGACAACCTCTCTCAGATTATGTGAAATATTATGATGTATCTGTAGAAGACCCAGAATTAATGGGTAATTATAATCAAGATTATAATGATGCACAATTTCACTTTTCATATCTCAAGGAAATATTTATAGCTAAGAACATTAGTTATGCTAAAAAAATTCAGGAGAGGCTAGAAATCAATTTTATTTAGATCAATTAACTAAGAGAATTACATCAGTACTAGAACATTTACCGAATAATTAATAGTTGATAGTCAATAATTATTCATTCAAAAATTCGCGCCTGGAAGCCTCCCCTATCCTAGGGGATAAATCAAAAATTTTCATAACTTAGTTAATCCCCTTCTTGAAAACAGGGGTCATTGTTCATTATTAATTGTTCATTATTAATTGCTGAAAAACCTTTCAATATTTTATATATTTTTGCCAGAAGATTAAAAAAGAATTATTCCTAAACTAGGGAGTAGTTAATAGTTAGGATTTAAAGGAGTGGTAGAAGTAGTAGTTATTTATAATTCCTCCTTAGTTTTTATGTCATAATTACTCTTAAATATTCAATTTTTCTACTCCATGAACCCAAAAGCTAGTACTTTTACTATTCCCGATAAATCACCACCTAAAATTATTCAAACCTTTATCTCTAAACGCTTTGATATCTAATCAGCAAGCCATAAGTAATTACTGATAACTGATAAGTGAAAAAAGTGCTACCCTAAAATATGTTTGTCTTAATTTGGTTAATTTTTTTCTAGTAAACCCAATGCAATTATATTTCCTTAACCCTTGGATAATTAATACTTTTCTAATTCTCGGTTCTGTACTTTTTGTCGAATTAATACGAGACCTTTATCATCTAGTTTCTCATATTTGGTCGCCCCTCTATAAATGGCATGGTTGGCATCATCGGGTTTTTCGTCCAGACTTAACTCCTGTTAGTACAGAAATTTATCAAAAGGCTACTTGGTATCACGATGTACCAGAATCTTTGGTAATGTTAACCTTTGGTCTGCTATTCTGGGGTTCATTTTTTGTCTGGATGCCTTCCTATCAATGGGCAACTTTGGCAGGTGTTCTTTATACTTTAACTTTCTTATTTCCGGCGATCGCTCGTGCCATCGGTATTCCCAATGCTGACCAACTTACTGACCTTACTCATCTTCCCGGTGCATTTTTAACGCCTCCCGATAATTGGTTTGTCAACCGTCCCTACCATTGGCGACACCACTTCGATAATCAAGATGCTTATTTCTGTGGAACTCTCACCTTAGTAGATAAAATCATGGGTACAGCACTTTCTCTTAAAGGTAAAAAAATATCTGTGACAGGAGCTTCCGGAAGTTTAGGTCAAAGTCTCCTGAAACATCTTCATCAAGCAGGGGCAAAAGTTACTGCTTTGACATCTAAAGACCAGACTATTACTTTAGATATAGACGGTGAAAATTTGGAAATTAATACCATAAATTGGCAAATAGGTCAAGAAGAAAAATTAGCAGAATTATTTGAAAAAGTAGATATATTAGTATTAAACCACGGTATTAATGTACATAGAGAAAAGACAGCCGAAGCGATCGCTAAATCTTATGAAATAAACACATTTTCTAGCTGGCGAATGTTAGAAATATTCCTGAAAACAGTCAAAACAAATGCCGATATTGCCTGTAAAGAAGTCTGGGTAAATACTTCTGAAGCAGAAGTTAATCCAGCATTTAGTCCTCTTTATGAACTAACAAAAAGAACTCTGGGAGATTTAGTTACATTGAGGAGATTAGATGCTCCTTGTGTAATTAGAAAATTAATTTTAGGTCCGTTTAAAAGTAATTTGAATCCAGTAGGAATTATGTCTGCTGACTGGGTAGGAAAACAGATAATTAAATTAGCAAAAAGCGATGTTAGAACAATTATTGTGACAATTAATCCGATAACTTTTGTAGCGATTCCGATTAAAGAATTTTTCGTTTCTATCTACTTTAAATTATTTACTAAAAAATAGGGAGTAGGGAGTAGGGAGTAGTTAGGATTTAAGGCAGTTATAAAAAACTATTCAAAAACATAAAATATTCAGAGTAATTTTTCTGCCATAGTTACCCTAAAATGCTTATTTTTTTAGGACTGAAAAAAGATAAGTGCTTTTTTCTTACTTCCTTTTTCCTTTTTTACTTTTTAGCAATTCCGATTACAGCAATGAATGAGGATAGTGAGGTACACTTAAAAATTAATCTTTGTCTTTGTAGCCCAGCCTTCCAGGCTGTAACAAGCAGGATGCTTATGTTACCAAAATTACTAACAGACTTCCAACTTTTAACAAATAATAAATAAAATTTTGTACCTCACTAACTCTAAAACTGCTGTAAGTATTTTTTTGTTTATACCTACTTTAATAGGACTAAAGCCATGAGGTACGAAAAACAGGGGTTTGAGATTGCTTTCGTTCGGTCGTATCGGGCGAAAATACGTTGCAGTTGCGTAAGTCCTGTTTAAATTATTTACTGCAAAATAATCCTCCTTAAAGTTGAGGTTTCTATTGCTGTATATACTTGGAATCTGCTGTTAACTAAAAACTGATAACTGATAACTGAAATTGTGAGGTATACCCACGGGAGTAAGATGCAAGGTTCCCGAAAAATCGTACTGAACGGATTGCTATAGGTTTGGTCTCCAAACCCTTATAATTAAGTTAGGGAGTAGAGAGTAGTTAGGATTTAGGGCAGTTATAAAAAAGTAGTCAGAAAAATAAAATAGTCAGAGTAATTTTTCTGCCATAGTTACCCCAAAATGCTTATTTTTTCAATTCTATTAATCTAAAATCTGGTATTGTTTTAGAACTGAAAAAAGATGAGTGCTTTTTTCTTACTTCTTACTTTTTACTTCTGACTTCTTACTTTTTACTTCTTACTTTTTACTTCTTCCTTCTTTACTTTTTACTTCTTACTTTTTACTTCTGACTTCTTACTTCATTCTTATGAAAATAATATTTTTTGGCACACCTTTATTTGCTGTTCCCACTTTAGAAAAATTATTAGCTGCTCCAGAAACTGAAGTCGCTGCTGTTGTCACCCAACCCGATAAAAGACGTGGACGAGGCAATAAACTCATTCCATCTCCAGTGAAATCAGTAGCAGTCGCCCATAATATCCCTGTTTGGCAACCACGTCGAGTCAAAAAAAATGCTAAAACTCTCAACTTATTAAAAGAAGCGCAAGCAGATGTATTCGTCGTAGTTGCTTACGGGCAAATTTTGTCTGCGGAAATTTTAGAAATGCCAAAGTTAGGTTGTATAAATGTTCATGGCTCCATTTTGCCAAAATATCGTGGTGCTGCTCCGATTCAATGGTCTATTTATTATGGCGAAGTAGAAACAGGTAATACTACAATGTTGATGGATGTGGGAATGGATACTGGTCCGATGTTATTGAAGAGCGTGATTCCTATTGGTTTGTTAGATAACGCTGTATCCATAGCAGAAATTTTGGCAAAGGATGGAGCAGACTTATTGTGGGAAACTTTCTCAAAGTTGGAGAACAGAGAAATTGAACCTATTCCTCAAGATGATTCTTTGGCAACTTATGCTCCACTGATTCAACATTCTGATTATCAAATTGATTGGTCAAAAAATGCTATAGATATTCATAACCAAGTCAGAGCATTTTTCCCTAATTGTTTTACCACTTTTCGGGGTCAATCTTTGAAAGTTATGGCAACTGTTCCTGTTGGTGCTGAATATTGGTCGCAGTTGTCTCCAGAATTACAGAAATTGGAAAAAGTTTGGTCTTCTGAGTCTGAAGTTATGGGAAATATTGGGGAAGTTGTGAAAGTGATTAAGGGTTTAGGACCTGTGGTGCAAACTGGTAATGGTTGGTTATTGTTGTGGAAAGTACAGTTAGCAGGGAAAAAGGCAGTTTCTGGTTGGGATTTTGCTAATGGTACTCGTTTAGCAGTAGGGGAAGTTATATCAAATCCGGTAGTATCGGTGTAAAAAGAGTGTGGTCCGGGTGGGGAGTTTGGGGAGTTTGGGGAGTTTTGGTAATGGTTGAAAATAGAACATTTTTTTTAGGACTTACGCACCAGACGCTATATATAGCGTTCAAAACTATTGCACAATAGTTTTTTAACTCTATACATAGTACCTTTGCGTAATATAGCAATGTGCGCACTTAATATTTACAAATTGTAGGAGGTGTCCAATAGCTAAAAGCTTTGTATTATCCGCGATTCATTCTCCCTGTTCCCAGTTAAGCGTTCCCTGTCACTAGAATTTTGTAATATTCTTTTTTCAAATTGGTATAAGTCCTAATTTTGTAAAAAGGGAGTAGAAAGTAGGGAGGTTCTATGGAACGTCCCTACAGAGTTAAGAGAAATGGGAATTATAAACAAGGTGGTTGTTCACAATAGTCAGACTAATTTTTCTGCCATATTTACCCAAGATGTTTACTTTTTCAGCTCGCTTCAACCCAAAAGCTAGTATTTTTTCAATACCTAAAAAGGCTAAAACTTTTATCTTTATCTAATGAAAAATCAAATCAATTTTAATTGAGAAATTATCAATTATTTCTTCCTATTACCTATTACCTATTGCCTATTCCCTGTTCCCTATTCCCTAACCCTATACGTCTATATAAACCTACATTTTTAATTGTAGTTTCTCGAAAGTAATTTGCTTTTAAATATTGATTGAGCATATTTCTATATTCAGGAGCAATATTATCTTTTTCTGCCAGCAAAATATAACTGGGATTTTTTGCCATAATTTTATCTAATTCTTGAAGAGGATCGATAGGCAAAATTTGAGATAAAGCTGTTAAGACACTAGGAAAAGCATATTTTGTCGGAATTTTTGTTGGCACTAAATAATAAATTATCGGTTGATAGTTAACTACATATATATAATCTGTTGACTTAATTCTTTCTCTTAAATATTTAGCAATCAAGGCTTCCCGATCATCCCATGTATCTATTTTTTGGATAGAGCGATAATAGATAAATTCCCAATTTTTAGTTAATTTATTATAGCCAGCTTGACCAAAGGGGTATATTAAAATTAAGAATAAAATTATGTGAGGATTGAATTGTTTTTGAGGCAAATAAACTGACTTAATAATCACATATCCACTAATTAAGGATAAAGGAGGTAATAACTGTAAAAAGTAATGATTATAAAATCGTTTAGATAATAAAACTGCTAAAAAAGCACAGCAAAACCACAGAAATAAATAAATTAAATTTCGCTCCTGCCTCAATTTTTTTCTAGCAAATACAAATAAATAAATCGGACTCCAAAAAAAACATAACCACAATAAAATATTTCCCAATATCTGTTTTATGAGTCTATTCAAAAAGTCAGACCAAGAAAAATTTAATATCCCTATATACTTACTATTTGCCATGAGAGTTGCATAAATATATTCATCAAAATATCCAGAAAAATGATAAATAGTTCCGATAATAATTGCAGGTAAAATTATGCCTGCACCTAAAATTAGATAAAACCTCAATAAGGAAAAAGTAAGATGATTGAAAACCAATGAAAAATTTCCTTTTGTTAATGCCGACAAATTATTTATTGCTTTTCCATATTCTCTCTTATTTAGTTCTGCTTTTTTCAACCAACTACCCAATAAAACTAATGCTAAAACATCCATAATTACCAAATATTTTATTTGCATCCCCATTCCCAAAATTATCCCGATCAGAAATACTTTAATATTTGATAATTTTTGATTCTGAAATAACAACAAAAATGCCCCGGTAACAAAAGGCGCAAATAAAATTTCTGCATTGGCAGCAGTTCCATCATTATGCAAAGAAAAAATCCCATATAAACTTCCTGCTAATAATCCAATTTTTTCTCCTTGTTTTTCGTCAATATTTCTACCAATCATATATAAAAAATAACTGGTAAAAGTTGTAGCAATAATAGATAATATTCTGATAGATACTATAGAATTTCCTAAAATTAGCATTGCTAGGGAAAACAAGATAAAAATCCCTGGAGGTTTGGTATCCCAAATTTCTATATAAGGGAGGTTATTATTTAATAAACTATCTGCTATTAAAATATAAATACTTTCATCTTTGTCTAGTACAGATACAAATAAAGTCCAGAATCTGAGGAAGAATGATAATAGTAAAAAGGATACAAAAATTATTAGTTTTTGATTGATTTGTTTAGTCATTTTGAGATTTTTTTTTGCAGTCAGTTTAATAATTTAAAATTACAGCACTTCTCGTTGTTATGAGGTACAAAATTTTAGCTTTGAGGCAATATTCCCTTTTTTAAGAAAGAGGGAACAAAAAATAGGGAAGAGAAAAAAGTATTTTGGTAAATATAGCAATTTTCAACTTAGATGTAAATCTATATGGAATTTTTTCTCAGAGAAATTCTGGTTTTGATTTCCTATTAATTCTTCTGGAAAGCTAATATTTAATGTTGTTTTTCCTTCTTGAATATTCCCTTTTCCTTCCATACCTATTCCCTTTTTTTTTAGGTTTAGGGAAGAGAAAAAAGTATTTTGGCAAATATAGCAATTTTCAACTTAGATGTAAATCTATATGGAATTTTTTCTCAGAGAAATTCTGGTTTTGATTTCCTATTAATTCTTCTGGAAAGCTAGTATTCAATGCTGTTTTTCCTTCTTGACTATTCCCAGTTAAGTGTTTCCTATTCCCTTTTTTATAGATGGAATTTTTTCTCAGAGAAATTCTGGTTTTGATTATCCACTAATTCTGATGGCAAGCTAATATTTAATTCTGTTTTGCCTTCTTTATTATTCCGTGTTCTCTGTTCCCTAAAAGCAACCAATTTTTTTGCATAAATCAAACAGGATTGCTAGACTAACTTAAATTAAACAATTTAAAATTTCCATAAGTTTAACTAAAATGATACAAACTATAACTAAATTTCATCAAAATTTTCAACAGTTACAACCAAGAATTGGTATTGGAGTTCCTTCAGAAAAAGGTTGGGTTTCTACCATAAATGAACACCTAATTATTATTGTAGGTTTAACCGGAGTAGTTCATTAATGCATAATGGATAATTACCTCTCCCTAAAAGTGAGAAGATTGACGCTTAAAGGAAAAGATTTATTTTTTCCCCTATCCAAGGGTAGGCTTCAAGGCGCGAATTATTTAATTATTTAATTATTTAATTATTTAATTGTTTAATTATTAATTATTTCGGTAAAACGACAATAATTAATACATTAACTCAATCAGGATTAAATTTTACCTTACTTCCAAACCAACGTACTCTCACAACAGAATTAATTATTCCTTATATTGCAAGTCTAAACTGAAAAAAACTGAAACAATTTTTCGTCTAGAACGGTTTAAATATACTCATCAATATCAAAAACAATTTCCTGGAGAAATGGGTCATATTTTAACTCAATTACAAGTTAATTATCATACAATTATAGCCATGCATGAGGATGGTGAGGTACACTTAACACCTACTACAGTTCAGCCTTCGTTTCCTGTAACAAGCACCGAAGGTTGTGTTACTAACTAAAATTACTAAATAAAATTTTGTACCTCACGCGCGGGCGTGAAATTGCTGTAATTATCCACTAATTTTCGATGATTTAAGAGGTGAAAATGAAGTTACTTATGCTGCTAAAACTTTAAAAAAAGCAAAATTTGTTATTTTTGATGCTCCATTATTCTAAGCATTCAGCCGTCAGCTATCAGAAGAGTGCTTCTAGTTTTTGATAGAAGCCTTATTATTTATTATTCATAAATTTAATTTAACTATAAAAGCCAGTTTTCACTTTCTTTATTCCTTTAAATATCCTCCTTAAATTTGAGGTTTTTGTTGCTGACGGCTGACAGCTAATAGCTGAATTATTACCCATTATCAGTACGTTTAAAACGACTTTTGACTCTAAATGATGCTTTCGATAAAATCATAAAATCTTCAGAAGATGTAGAAGTTGACACACCAAAAAAATCTGAATTTTTCTGCTTTAGGTATACCTGAAGATTCTAGTTTCTTTACCTTTGCTGAAGCACAATAAATTTTCACTGGAATTAAAACAGGAATCTACCAAGATACGCAAGTTAATCAAAAACTAAAAATATTCCTTGAAGATAGTATAAATTACAATTCGGAGACCACAAAAATAGCTTTACAGGCGATCGCTCCATAACGAACTTTAGTTTTATAGACTACTAAGTTGACACCTCAACAACTAGCTCAAAAAGTTACTAAATATACTTTTTTTAGGGAACAGGGAACAGGTCAGAGTTTCAAAAGTTTTATTTACTTTTTGATTTTTCACAATCTATTTAGGATTGCTATAGTCTTTAGAGGATTAGTTTCTCAACTCTTACTAAGAAATAGCATAGAACGGCTTTAAGTAGGGCAAGCGGGATGGAAATCTAAAAAATTTGACATATAAAGCCTTTTTAGGTGCGGAAAAAGTCCAACTTTTTGGGTAGCTCTGGTACGGTTCCCGAAAAATCAAAAAGCTCGTATTTTGGGGAAGAGTTGGGTAACAGAATTACTCCCCATCGCCCTATCACCCCATCACCCCATCACCCCATCTCCCCATCTCCTTAAAAATACTTTTGAGCGCCAACCCTAAGTATTTTTACTTCTTCTTTATTTTTCCTATTTTTGAGTTTTAATTTTTCATTAAAGATTACTTAATTATGAGAATATTTAAAATATCTTAAATTATCTTAATAGACAGAATTTTAGTAACAATAAATTGTAATTAATCATACTAAAAATAACTCTTATAATATGTTTATATAAAACTATACAATAATAACTCAACTGAAACAATGTTATTAAGTAAACTAGCGATCGTTGACACTACCCTCCGAGAAGGGGAACAATTTTTTAAGTCCAATTTTTCTACAGGAGATAAAGTTGAAATTGCTAGAGCGTTAGAGCAATTTGGAGTAGAATATATTGAAGTAACATCTCCAACTGCTTCTCCTCAATCCTATCAAGATTGTAATAACTTAGCTAAATTAGGTTTACAAACTAAAGTTATCACCCATATTCGGTGTCATCTTGAAGATGCAAAAATAGCTTTAGAAACAGGGGTAGATGGTATTAATCTATTTATGGGTACATCTAAATTTTTACGTCAATTTAGTCATGGTAAAAGTATTGATGAAATCATTGATAAAGCGACAGAAGTTATTACTTTTATTCATCAACAAAATCCCCAAATAGAATTGCGCTTTTCTACAGAAGATTCTTTTCGTAGTTCCCTGTCAGATTTACTGGGAGTTTATTCAGCAATTAATCAATTAGGAATAGTACATCGTTTTGGAGTAGCTGACACTGTAGGTATAGCGACTCCCGACCAAGTTTATCAATTAATTCAACAGATGAGACAATGTTTTTCTGAAGATATAGAATTTCATGCTCATAATGATACAGGTTGTGCCATTGCTAATAGTTTTAGTGCTTTTCAAGCAGGAGCAACTCATATTGATACAACTGTTTTAGGTATTGGGGAACGTAATGGTATTACTCCTTTAGCTGGATTGATTGCTCGTCTTTATACTCTTGATTCAGAAACTTTAAAGCAAAAATATTCTCTATCTTATCTTCATAAATTAAATCAATTAGTAGCCGAAAAAATCGGGCTTTCTATTCCCTTCAATCATTGTATTGTTGGGGAAGCTGCTTTTAATCATAAAGCAGGAGTTCATACTAAGGCAGTTCTGAATAATTCTCAAACTTATGAAGCAATAAATCCTAATGATTTTAATTTGAATAGATCGATTTTAATTAATCATAAACTGGCAGGTAAAAATAGTATTGCACATCGTGCTAATGAACTAGGTCTCAATCTTGAAACTTTTCACATTCAAGCTATTACTCAGAAAATTAAAACTTTGGCAGAGAAAGAGAATATTACTGTAGACAATGTGGATGAAATTTTATATTCTTACCATCAAAGTATTAGTTAACAATTAATAATTAATAATCAATAATTAATAATGACCTCTTCTGATAAATAAGAGGATTTGCAAAAATGATTTTTTTAGTTTAAATCCTTTGACAGTAATAAATTTTTGTCTCAGTTTAAACTAAAATAACTATACCTATTCTTATCAAGAATAAGATTGGCTAAAAAGAATTTTTTTCTTTCTATTGGTCGATTGAATATGGCGTTAATAAAGTGGCTCTGCAAGAGCGGAAAACCTTGCCATCTATCGACCACTTTTTCTCGATAAATGGAAAGATTTTATACCTTAATTTTTCGTTAATTGCTATATAAAATTTTTATTTCAAAATGCAGAAACTGAGTTTTATTAAAAAGGGAATAGAGATATAGTAAGGAAGAGAAAACAGCATTAAATAATAGATTTCCACAAGAATTAGTCGGTACTCAAGACAATAATTTATATTATAAAAAAACTTAATTTAGATTGACATTTCATTTACAAATGTGTCAGTATTTCCTAGGTCATGCTGCGCAAACAGCCGTCAGCTATGAGCTAGTTTCCTGGGGCATAACTGTGCTTTTTCCTATAGGAAATGCTACGCAAACATCCCGTGTAGCAAAACAACTTCATTACCTTATAGAGCAATAATATGATATAATTCAAACAAATTCTTACTTCATTAATTGAAAAGCTCAGATCTGAAAGCTGAATACTAATAGCTAAATACTTACAAAAATGCTATACTATCTTTTAGTAAATTCTGAAGGACTTACGCAAAGGTACTATATATAAACTACTGCGCAATAGTTTATATCTATATCTAGGGTCGCTGCGTAAGTCCTGTTCTGTTAATAACTAAAACATAAGCATTTTCTGCGGAATGCTGCGGAAACAGCAGTCAGCCATCAGCTCATAGCTTCATTACTTTTAGTTGATAACTAGAGCTAGTCGCTATTGTGCTTCAATTCTCTAATTAAAAATATAATAGTATAAGTTAAGCAAATTTTTGCTTTATTAATTAAAATGCTGATAGCTAATAGCTGAATGCTTACACTAAAACTAAGGTAGTAATTAAAAATGCAAGTAAAAAATGCAGAAACAGAAGTAGAATCTAACTCTAACTTAATGAGGGAAGATTTAGATAAATCCTTAAAAAGGAGTCATATAGAACCATCAAGTCTTAGCACTTTTCAAAGGATTTTGTTAACAACAGATGGAACAGTTACAGAAATATTAGAAGCCTACAGTTTAGAAAATATTAATGTCGTAAAATTATCAGAAGAATTAGTTTCGACCATCACAGAAATTCCGGTATTAAATTTATCGAAAGGAACTAAAGTAATAGAAAGGAAAATATTTTTGCAAGGAAAAATTAGTCGCAAAAATTACCTTTATGCAGAATCAATTATTGTGCCAGAAAGACTTGATGAAAAATTTCAAGATGCTTTACTAAAATCAGAGACTCCCATTGGTAAACTTTGGCTGCAATATAGAGTTGAAACTTTTAAAGAAATAGTTGATACTGGTAAAGAATCTATAGGTAAATTAGCAGATTATTTTCTAGTAGAAAAAGAAGACAAAATGTTGTTTAGAACCTATCGCGTTTTTAATAACCGCCAACCTGTGATGATGATTACAGAAAAATTTCCAGAAAAGTTATTTCTTAATTTTGTAGGATAACATGAAAATTGCATAAGCTAAGATTCATTAATCGATAATGGATAATTACCTCTCACTTTTAGGGAGAGGATTCGCTAAAAGGAAAGGATTTATTTTTTTCCCCTTAAAAAAAAGGGAGGCTTCAAGGGGCGAATTATTTAATTAGGGTTTGGTGAATTAAGTCTTCTTGTTGGGGTAGGAAGTAGTTAAGAGTAAGTATTTAGTAGAGTTATAGAAGAATTAGTTGAAAAAATAGTTTCTTAATTTTTCTGTCCTAGTTAATGTAAAATCCTAAGTTTTTCAACCCTCACCACCTAAAAACTTGCACTTTTTCCGACCCTAAAAAGACTGAAATCTTTATCCATGAAGACTTTTATATTTAATCAGCAAGCCCTAATTATTTAATTGTTTAATTATTAATTATTTCAGTAAGTATTCAGTTATTAGCCATCATTTCTTAGCAAGAATATCGTGTCCGGTTGAGTAGTTATCATTAGGAACAAGAGATATTTATTCCATCCCTGGTAAGCCCATAAACCCGGTACGAGGGTAGATATTTATTGTCAAGAAAAATGATTTTTTTACCCTAGAAACCTGGTTGATTGGCATCAGTTATAATAATATTAAGAGCCTGTTTTTTGAATAAGGTTTAACTTTTGCTTTATGAAGTAAAAGCTGATTCCTAATAGCTGAATGCTTAAAGCTTAATACTTATTAATCTCCTAACCAAGCAGAAAGATCTCTTTGAATCAAATCTTGTAGTTTAAGAATATCTTCACGGTAGAAATCACTTAATATTTTACGCTCCTCTGAAGAAAGAGGTTTAAGTTCTTTTCCACCTGAATTTAAGTTAATTAAACCAGAGCGTAATTTTTGTCGCATTTCTAAAGGTATTACCACCTTTAAAACAGATGAAACTACTCCTCTTATAGGATTTTTAGTTTTGATTAAATTATTTAGAGATTGATTCTTAGGAACTGCGGCAACTTGTTGACGCTTAGAAGTATCTGGACTAAAATTACTATCTACTCCAATAAATTGATACATATCCTGCATCATTTCCAAAGCATCTTTAGATAAGTCATCATAGAGATAAATTTTTAGTCTTTCTTTGCCAAAAGTATCAAAATAATACTTGACTGGAGTAGAGTAAAGTCCTTTTTTAAGAGTGAAAGAAGTATCAGCACGAAATTTAACTTGTTCGGTTAAAGAACGAACTTTTTCTACATTTATTGAATCACGAAGGTGCATTAAATAATCAGAATAAGCTCTATCTACTGGATTTCTAAGTATAGCTATCATTTTGACATCAGGAACATATTTAATAATTCTTTCAGATGAAGATTGGTAATGAAAAAGATAATTTGGAGATACTTCACCAATAGGAATTTCATCCTGAACATCGTTAAAAAGATTGCAGTATTTTTCCCAAGTATCAATTCTTTTTGGATTTGGTTTCCCTTGAAAATTTTCCCAATCTCTTTCTAGAAAGTTTGTTTCTTTGACGGGACTCATATAAACTTGGGGATGTTGGTTTAAATATTGATATATTGATGTAGTTCCTGATTTCTCTATTCCGACAACTAAAAAAGTTGGTAACTTCATTATTTTTCTCCTAATTTATTAAAAAAAGCTTAGACTTAACAAGTAATACTTGTTTGTGTAGCATTCCGAAGTAAATTCTTACCTTAACAATGGATAATTAGAGGTAGTTTTCATATAAGAATTCAGCCATTAGCTATTAGCTGATCAGCTATTGTTGCTGAATGCTAAAAGCTAGTTAAAAAAGAATTAAATTTTACTACAAATTCCTTTAGCTTAAAGTCTATATTCATTTAAACCCTATCCTTAAAAGGTAAGCATTTAGCAATTAGCTATCAGCTATTTTTTTGTTTTAGATGTAAATCCGATCTTTAAGACTATATTTATAAACATTTCTCTTAATATAAAACTTGATAATGGATAGCTTTAAAAATAGAGTCTTGTTGCTGATAGTTAATAGCTGAATATTTACCTTAAAACTAACATCTTAATTGCTGAAAGCTGTCTGCTATATAGATGAATGCTTACATTTTCATTATTCATTATTCATGATCCATTATTTATGATCTATTATTCATTATCCATTATTCATTATCCATTATTTTTAGATTTCCTGAGCTGATTTATTTCTCTCCTGCTTAAGTTTCTTTTCAATTTTTTTGATTAGAGGTTTTGACTTTAAGAGAAAACCTGTAGGTTCATCATCATTTTCTTCTAGATATAATTCTGAACTTTCAGTTGGAAATTTCTCTGTTTGTTCTTGCATATTCTTGTATAAATTTAGCAAAATATCTGATTGTGCTAATAGTAAATCATGTAAATTTATCAATCTCAAACTGCCATTAGATAAAACTATAATTAGAGGTTCATAAATATACTTTTTCGGCCTATTCAGTGCCGTAATAGCTGCCGCATTAATTTGAAAATTTTCCGAAAGAACTAGAGGAGGAGTGCTGAGAAAATCTAATAATTTATAAATAGGACATCTATAATAAAGTTTTTTCTTTTCAGGTAATTTCATATATTCCAGAAATCTAATTTGGGAAATCATACCCAACATTTGGGTACTTTGAGTAGTAATAATAACTCCCGGTAATTCTGGTTGTAGTCTAAATTGTTTAGCTACTATTTCTCCTAAAGTAGCAGAATTAACTTGGAAATCGTGAGAAGGCAAGTTTCCAATAGTAGAATTGAGTTTAAGTTGTGTTAGGTTAATCATTAAAATTAATCAGGAACAGGCTGTAAAAAACAGTAAGCATTTCCTGCGGAATGCTGCGCAAATAACTATTAGCTATTTGCTCTCAGCAAGAAAAATGAACGATGTAAAATAGACTATCAAGATTAAGTGATGGACCTTTAGCCATACTTTTAAGTCTGAGAGATATCTATTGCTTTTTCTTCTAATACTTTTGGTATAGCAGTTGTTACCACTGTTAAGACATCCTCCAATTTTCTATAGTTACAGCAAGATTTTAACTTTTTAATTCTGACTTCAGCTATACTTTTCCGGAATATTATTATGGCCATTTCATACAAAGCAACCAGGGAAATGCCTAGTTTTCCACCCGCAAAACCCAGTTTAGCTTTGCCTTTGAATAAACTTGAGTTATTAAGTCAGTTATTACAACGGACATCTCAATGTTTAGAAAGCATAGTTATTACAGAAAATATATTTGCCACGACTCAACACCCTACATTTTCAGGGGTCAAGTTTACAGTGGTGATTTCTCCAGAGTTTAATGGACTTTTGTGGGGCAAAATAGTTAAGGACTTATCAAACAGTCAAAGTCAGAATCAAGAAGAACAAAAACAAAATGATGATCTCCAATTTAACTCTTTGAGCTACTCTTTGAAAAGGGTAAATTTGGAAAATTTAATATTTAACGTAGGTCTAACTTTTGACCCAAAAACAATTCAAGTTTTTGTAGAGGAAATTATTAATCAATTAGAGAAAAATCAAAGTCAATCTTTAATTATATCTCAACTTAAATCTAGAATCAATAATCTCAAAGTGAATGATGCTAATATCCAAAGCGAATTTACTTTAAATTTAATAAAAATATTGACTGATAGCGAAAATATAGATTCTATTTTACAGCCTAAAAATTCTCAAAAAACAGATGTTGCTCAGACATCAAATTTCCTCTCAAAAAATAATTCAACAGTTGATACTTGTGGCATCTCTATTCCGAATACTGAATTAACAACAAAAACTAATTTTCCACAAAATAATCAATTATTATTATCAGACTCAGTGTTGAATAATTCCAACTATTCATTAGTAGACAAATTTATTGAGCAAGCTTTAAAAAAACAAATAGAACAAGAAAGACTTCTGAATCAAATTGCCACTCAAATTCGTCAAACTTTAGAATTACCAAAAATTTTATCTACTGCTGTAGAACAGGTAAGAAAGTTCCTAAAAGTAGAGAGATTATTAATTTATCAGTTTCAGCAACCTTTATTATTAACAAATAATATTAAAGTAGTAAATCAAGAAAAAGGTTCTGTAAACTATGAAGCTTTAGAATCTGATAAAATTTATTCTGTCTTAGGTTTAAATGAGTCAGAAAATTGCTTTTTTCCTCCTAATAGTTCTATCCTTGAATATCGTAAAAACTCTATTCATGCCATAGCTGATGTTGAAATAACTTATAGTAAATCTCCGGCTCTACTAGAATTAATGCAGCAATATCAAATCAAAGCAAAATTAGTAGTACCAATTATAGTTGATGAAAAATTATGGGGATTATTAATTGCTCATCAAAATTGTAAACGAGAATGGCAAAATAGTGAAAAAACATTTCTCCAAGAAATTGCAGAACATCTAGCGATCGCCATCTATCAAGTTCAATTATATGCCGAATTGGAACAACAAAAACAAACTTTAGAAAAACGGGTAATTGAGAGAACCCAAGATCTTTATGATGCCCTTAAAAGTGCCGAATCAGCTAATCGTGCTAAGAGTGAATTTTTAGCAACAATGAGCCATGAGTTACGCACTCCTCTTACTTGTGTTATAGGTATTTCTTCAACTCTTTTGCAATGGTCTTATGGCAATAGAGGAGCAAAAATAATACCTATAAAAAAGCAAAGAACCTATTTACAAACAATCCATGATAGTGGTGAACATCTCCTAGAATTAATCAATGATATTCTAGATTTATCTCAAGTAGAAGCAGGCAAAACAGTTTTGAAAATTAGTGAATTTTCTCTATCTAAACTCAGTTATGAACTTTGGCAAAATTTTAGAGAAAAAGCTGAGCAAAATCAGATAAAACTAACTTTTGAACAGAATATAAATCCAGAATTAGATAAATTTACTGCTGACCAAAGGAGAGTTAAACAAATTTTATTTAATCTTCTTAGCAATGCAATTAAATTTACTCCTAGTGGTGGAAATGTTATACTTAAAGTCATCAGAGATCGACAGACAGCAATTTTTCAAGTAGAAGATACTGGTATGGGAATTTATGAACACCAAAAACCACTATTATTTAAGAAGTTTCAACAATTAGATTCTCCTTATAATCGTCAACAAGGTGGCACTGGTTTAGGTCTAGCTTTAACCAAGCAATTAGTTGAACTTCATAGTGGTATTATTGAAGTAGAATCTACGGTTAATATTGGTTCTACTTTTACAGTAAAATTACCAGCACAACCACTTAAATCAATCAATGAAAAACTTAAGCCAGAAGTAAAAAATTCATCAAATACTTTATCTTTGCAAGGTACAGTAGTTTTAATTGAAAAAGAAGAAGATATTGCCACAATTATTTGTGATATCTTAACAGCAGCAGGATTAAAAGTTGTCTGGATAATAGAAGGTTCTACTGCTGTAGAGCAAGTTATTTTGTTACAACCTGTAGCTGTAATCTTAGATGTGAACTTGCCAGGAATTGATGGTTTAGATATTATTCAGCAGTTACACACCACAAACAGCACTAAAAATATTAAAATCTTGGCATTAACTAATGTTAATACAGAAATAAATTGGGAAGATTATTATGCTGTTGGTGTAGATGAATGTTTCTCTAAACCAATTAATCTTGAATATTTATTGAGTAAAATGATAGAATTATTAACTAAAGCATAAATATTTGTACTAATCTTAAATTATAGCCATAAGAAATGATTTGTGAGAAAAAACTTTAGGGGTTTGGTCTCCAAATTCTTTGGCACTGGGGTTGGTTTCCCAACCCCTACAATGAAATATGACAAATCAAAAAGTAAATAAAAAAACTGATTTATCGAGAACCGTAACTCTTACCTGTTCCCTATTCCCTATTCCCTAAAATTGTTTAATTATGACTAACAAAAATCCTCATTTACTATTACCAAAAGGTTTAATAGTTTCTTGTCAAGCTGCCCCTGATTCCCCTTTACATAATCCAGAAATTATTGCCGCTATGGCGCAAGCATCTATAAATCAAGGTGCAGTAGCAGTTAGAATAGATACCCCATCTCATATTCACGCAGTGCGACAGAGAATTTATCAACCTATTATTGGTTTATGGAAACAACAAATACCAGGATATGAAGTTTATATTACCCCTCGTTTTTCTGATGCAAAAGCGATCGCTGAAGCTGGAGCAGATATTATTGCTATTGATGCTACTTCCAGAGAACGTCCAGAGGGAGAAACTTTAACCTCATTAATAACTAAAATTCACCAAGAGTTAGGCAAACCTGTAATGGCAGATATAGATACTATTGAAGCAGCAAAACTAGCAGAAAAAGCAGGTTCAGATATTATTGGAACTACTTTATATGGTTATACTCAATCAACAAAAACAGCAACTCCTCCTGGTTTTCAACTATTAGAAGAAATGATAAAAAATTTAGAAACCCCAGCAATTTGTGAAGGTGGAATAGCAACTCCCGCCATGGCAAAAAAAGCGATAAATTTAGGAGCTTATGCAGTTGTTGTTGGTACAGATATTACAGGAATTGAGAATAAAGTTAAAGCTTATAAAATTGAAATAAGCTCTTAAACGGTAGACTTATAGCCATGACTATTAGAAATAAAAATTAAGCATTTTTTTTGTCTTTATTCTACGTCAATATAAAATAGTCAGGACTGACGCAAACTCTTAGACAATAAACTACCTGTAGAGGGCAAATGCAATTTGCCACTACTCAATGTGGTGGTTCTGCGTAAGTCCTGACAAATTTAATCCTGAGCAAAGATATAGTTAGGGGTTCTATCAGCTATAGTAATCATAATTTTAACAGAGTAAATATTTTCCCCATCTCCTTAGTCCTGTCCTTGGCCAAAAATCTGTACTTTTGCAGAGATTCCAAATAGGTTCTATAAAAAAATTGGAAAAATTACCTTTTCTGGTATAATAACGGTTATATTAACAGGACTTACGCAAAGAAACCCGGTACGATCGTAGATTCTTACTGTTCAAAACAACGATTTCTTGTAGAAACCGGATTTCTGGGTTCGTCTGCGTAAGTCCTGATTAAGTTAATCCCTACTTAACTGAATACCTTTGAAATTCTGTAGGTCTCCAATTTTAGTGTTCCCCTACCTAACTGCAACTAGAAATATCATATTTTAGATAGAACTGCAATATCATGTCCAGATAATTAGGACTTGCTAATTAACTCTGAAAAATTTTACAAATAATTCAATCCAGCCTTTTTGGGTCGAAAAATTTCTAGTTTTCAAGTCCAAAATTTTTAAAATTTTAGACTGATAAGTCATAATTGAAAATGACTAAAAAATAAAGTTTGAAGTCTCCTCTTTCCAGGAGATGAAAAAAATATTCGATTCAGTATTTTCAGCCTTTTACTTCAGTAGAAAATACTGATAATTAATAACTGAAATAACTCCCTAATCTTGGCTCCGTCGCTATCCATTACCAACCTTGATTTTTAAACCTAAAAAACAACGGCTGTTTCCTAGCGTTTAACACTATACAGTGAATTTCATTAAGCTTGTGGTAGAGTTATCACAGGCAATATCCCTATGCTATATCTAAATCAAATTTGGTATTTTCATAGAAAAAACTTTCTCTTCCTTAAATAACTTAAAATACGCTCCTGTTCCTAGCTTCTATACATAACTAATTCCACGGTTTCCCTACCTAAATCTTCCGTCGTTATTTAAGGTTTGTTGATTAAATTTAAAAGCTTTTAGAGATGAAAGTTTTAGTATCATTTTTACCAAAAAAATTACAATCTTTTGATTGCTATGGCTCAAAAATTTGTAACCATTCTGCATCGTCAGGAAACAGCGGTCAGCTATTTATTTTAGTTTGATATCAAAGATTTATTAATTAAGATAAATTGGATATTACTATCAAAGCTGACTTTAAAGATTATATTCATTTCAAGGTATTTTTAACTCTTAGATAAGGTTTGCTGTTTGCGCAGCATTTCCCAGGAATAGCTAACAGATAATAGCTGAATGCTTCAAAAGTTTAGCATTTTGCCCCAATACTAAATCCAGCTTTTACCGAATGAATAATTAATAATTAAATAATTCAATAATTTGCGCCTTAAAGCCTCCCCTTTAAAGGGGAAAAAATCAATTTTTTCCTTTTATTCAATTCTCTTCCTTTTAGGGAGAGGTAATTATCAATTATCCATTATTGAAACACCTTTGATTTTTATAGCTTAGGCTTTTAATAAAAAAGAATTGAGCCAATTTTTATAAAAGGATTTTGATAACCGGATTGAGTATAACTATCTATGGCAGAAAAATGAAGAGACAGTTATTTTGAGCAAAAAATTACGATTTTGGAGTAATTATGACAGAAAAAATAGGGGTGGATTATGAATAACTACTTCTTCTACAACTCCCTGCTTCTCCTAACTCTTAACTACTCCCTATCCTAACAAAAAGACTGTTTCAACAACCCCTATTTATTAACTATTCAATTAATGTTGAATTCAATAAATCCGTTCAGCAATTAATAATTAATAATTAATAATTACCCCTTCTTCAAAGAAGGGCATTGACTAATTATGAAAAATTTTGATTTGTCCTCTATCCAAGGGGAGGCTTCCAGACGTGAATTGTTGAATGAATAATTATTGACTATCAACTCTTAATTATTAATTATTAACTATTAATTATTCGGTAATTCTCCACATAAAAAATGTACACACAGTGGTTAATCTTCCGGAAGGAAAGTAGCGTACCAAGAACAATAAAAATAAAATACTCTATCATTAACAATGACTCAAAATTTTGGTTTATATTCTAAATTTCCTTATGTTCCCAGAAACAACGTTGAGCAAGGTGTCTCAAAACGTCATCGCTTAGTACAAGCACTAACAATGATGTTAGTAATTACTACCTTTATTGGCATCAATGCTTATCGTATAGTGCAATTACAATTAATTCAGGGAGAACATAACCGCGAACGTGCCGAAAATAACCGCATTCGTTTAACACCAGTAGCAGCAAGTCGTGGCACAATTTACGATCGCAAAGGCAGAATATTAGCAAGCAACCTTCTCTCTCGCTCTGTCTATTTATGGCCTCAAGAATACACACCTGAAAAATGGTCTGAGGTGGCAGCAGAACTGAGTACCGTCTTAGACATTCCAGCTACTGAAATTATCAAGAAGTTAGAAGAAACTGGCTATAACTCCCCCTTACCAGTCAGAATTATCTCAAATATAGATCGCATTACTTTCGTAGCATTAGCAGAAAAAGCTGGTGAAACCAGAGGAGTAGAAGTTCGTACCGAAAACGTTCGTCATTATCCTAACGGCAGTTTAGCAGCTCATTTAATTGGATACACTGGGGAAGCAACCAAAGAAGAATTGATAGCTAACCCCAAATATCCGATGGGAATGCTCGTGGGAAAAATGGGAGTCGAACGTTTAGCAAATTCTGAGTTGGAAGGAGTTTGGGGTAATCGTTTGATTGAAGTTGATGCCAAAGGTAATGAACTGCAAGAGTTGGGTGTAGAAAGCCCTACTCCAGGCAAATCTGTAAAATTAACCATCGATCTTGATATTCAAAAAGCTATAGAAAAAGCATTAGGAAATCGCCGGGGTGCAGCAGTTGTCATTAATCCTAAAACAGGGGAAATTTTAGGAATGGCAAGCACACCAACATTCGACCCCAGTATATTTACAGGTAAAATTACCAGCCAGGAATGGCAACGTCTCCAAGGTGCAACTAAACCTTTTTTGAATCGCGCTCTTCAAGGTTATCCCCCCGGAAGCACTTTCAAACCTGTTACTTCAGTAGCAGCAATAGAGTCTGGCAAATATACTCCTGACTCCAAAATTGCAACTGCCAGTTCTGTGACTATTGGTGGTATTAGCTTTAATGAACACAGTGGTGGTTACGGACTAATTGGTTTTCGGGATGCTTTAGCTTATAGCAGCAATACATTTTACTATCAAGCGGCTGTGAAAATTGGTCCCGAACAAATTTCTAAGTGGGGACGAGAGTTAGGTATTGGTGGCAGTATTGACTTAAAGTTACTCGGACTAAATGGTAATCATGGTCAGATTCCTACTCCCAAGGAAAAAGAGACAATATATGGAGAACCTTGGCATATTGCTGATACTGTCACTATGGGAATAGGTCAAGGTTTGGTATTGGTGACGCCTTTAGAATCTTCAGTGATGGTGAGTACGATCGCTAATGGTGGATATCGAGTGCAACCTCATTTATTGGCTTCTCAAACTAATACTAATGCTACTAAGTCAATTAAGACTGGGTTAAAACCTTCTACTATTAATACGGTGCGAGAAGGATTAATTGATGTAGTGAGAAAGGGTACTGGTAGGTGGTTGAATGATGGTAAAATTCCATTGTCTGGCGGGAAGACGGGTACGGTGGAACTTCCAGGACAATCTGATAACGCAATGTATATCGGTTTTGCACCTGCTTATAATCCTGAAATTGCTGTCGCGGTTGCAGTTGAAGAAGGTGGTTACGGTTCTGTAGGAGCAGCTCCTGTTGCTAAAGCTGTTTTTGATGTTTATTTTGGTATAGCCCCTAGCCCTAAGGAGCAGGGAACAGGAGGGGAGTAGGGAACTGAAGATTATCAAGGGTTTTTTGTGTAGGGAAATGCTCCGCAAACAGGATTTATAAATTTCTGCGCCCTTTGCTTCGACTGCTATAATCAAGGAAAATAGATAGGGTTTGCTAAAAAAAAAGAAAAGTGTGGAAAGTGTGGGAAGTAAAAAGGAAGTATGAGGAATAATTGTTCTTTGATTTTTCTACCCTTGGTTTCCCTAAAACCCTATTTCTCGGAAACTCTACTTTTTGGTAGTTTGAGCTAGAAAAGCTGCAATTTTTCAATCAGGAAAAAAGCTATATTTTTTATATGTACAGGACTTACGCAAATGTACTATATGTAGATTTAAAAAAAACTATTGCGTATGGGGTTTTAAGCACTATATCTAGGGTCACTGTTTCAGCAATTAATAATTATAGCACTTACGCATGAACGCTATTGGTAGGGTGTGTTTTGCTGCGCGACATGAAAAGCGTAGCGTCACGCACCAAAACTCTATATATAGTGCTTTTCCGTAAGTCCTGAATTGATAATTACCCCTTCTTCAAAGAAGGGGATTGACTAATCATGAAAATTTTTGATTTATCATCTATCTAAGGAGAGGCTTCCACCCGTGAATTTTTGAATAAATAATTATTGACTATCAACTCTTAATTAGGGCTTGTTGAATTATTTATCAAAGTGTTTACGGGCATTGCTTTTAGCATTTATAGATACTAATAAAGTACCAGCTTTTAAGTGATTCCAGCTTAAAAATCTAGGATTTTGGGCAAGACTAGGGGTAAAAAAAATAGAGTAAGATTCTTCTGGCTACCTCTTCTATGATTCTTATTCCTCCTAGATTCCAGGATTGCTGGATTCTGGCTTCTCTCCTCAAATAAAAAACTGAAGAAGCCCAAACTCTAATTATTAATTATTAACTATTAATTATTAATTATTCGGTAAGTCCTGATGTAAATACTTTTAGATTTAATCAACAAGCCATAAATAAACTTAAAAACCCGGTTTCTAGGAGAAACCGGGTTTCTTTTTTTTTAGTTGTTTCAGTTCGTACATATTAGAATTTCGGGCAAACAAAAACAGAAAAATTAAATAGCTATCTATGAACTTTTCGCTTAGTTTTATTATGCCAATAAGCAGTCATAATTTTAGGATTTGGCAATCCATTAACACACACAACTCGCAATCCTCGCAGTACATCTATAAACCTATTATAAGGAGTTTTGCGTAAATTCTTATCAGTCAAAGTATAAGTTATAGCTCCATAACTAAACTGTCTACTTCCATAAACAATAGCAACTTTAATCATCGGTAAACTAATAGCGCGTTGTTGTTGTCGTCGTTCTAAATGATTAATATCTTTAGGATTATGTACTGCCGAAATAGAACCTAATTTTTCAACAATGTTTAAGTCATGTTGAAAAACTAAACTGAGTTGATGATTCATATTTATTGTCCCTCTTTAATAAACTTACAAAGAAAATCACAAGCAAAAATTTAACAACGGTTGAATTTAATTAAAGTCTAGAAATAGACTAATTAATGGATAATGAAAAATATAGAAATTCTTGACTGTTCCCTCTCTTACTCAGTATTTCACAAGGGAGCTATCGTCATATCTCTAATTATCAGTTATCCATTGGCAAATGTTCTGAATAAATTTTCAGAGGGATGAAAAATAAATCCTGATAAAACTCACAGATAAAATAAATAGATTTTTTATCCTTCTAATAAGCAAAAGGATGAATTTATTTTTCTTCAGAAATAAAATTAGGGTTTGCTGAAAAAAATTTTATGAGTAAAAGCAGAGAATAGATAATGGGCAGTAATTTGACTGTTCATCTTTCTCCATTTTCTGGCACTACCTACAAGAAAATTCAGCACTGAAAACTCTGAAAATTATGGGTTTATAGATTTATTCAAGAACTCCTACTGAGACTACTAAATCTAGCTTAACAAACATAACAAAAACCTACAAAAGTGCTGGATTATGCTACACTCTGTAGTCGCCAAAAATCCGCCAGTCGTTGTTGCCATTGATACCAATACTTCATTTCAGTTATCAGTTATCAGTACCTCATAATGGAAAACATGGCCTTCTATGAGTTGAATTTTGTAAATATTTTTTAATAAAGGTAAAATATTATGCCAATATGTTTCGATAGCGGAAGAACAGGAGATGGGTTGATCTTGGAGGTAGTTAGGACTTACGCATAAACGCTATTAGTAGTGGACTGTTTCATCTAAAATGGTGCATTAGGGAGTAGGGGAGTAGGGGAGTAGGGGAGAAACATTTTTGTAACCTACAGCTATTGCACCATTTAAGGTGAAACAATGCAGTAGGGTGCGTTAGCGAAGCGTAACGCACCAATACACCATATATAGTGTCTTTGCGTAAGTTATGGTAGTTTTGGATTTGTTGATGGATCAGAATGCCACGTTTTCTTGAAGATTGAGAGATTTGGTTAGCTTGAGTGTTGCATACTTTAAATGCTGAAACCAATGCCCGTAAACACTTTGATCAATAATTCAGCAAGCCCTAATTACTGTTAGTTGACGGCTGTTTGAGCAACATTCCGCAGTAAATGCTTACATTAATATTATCAAAACTACTAACTAAATTTTTAATATGGATTATGAAACCGCCCGTCAATTTCTGATTGACCAAGGAACTGCCCTAGAAACTAAAATTAACCCAGATGCTTTTCTGATGCGTCTCGAACAAGGTAAACCTCCTATTCCTGGTCAAGTAACTAACATTTTGTTAGCTCTAAAAATTTGTTTTCAAACATTACAAGGAGACCCACTTTTAGACCGAGAATTAGTTACCGGATTATATTTATTAGCAATGGAAAGTCTCAAATTATTTGAAACAGGTAGACAAAAAAGAGTTATGTGGCCACCACTTTTAAAAGAAGATATTGAGCGAATTACAATTGCGGTGAAAAATATATTTTCTGGAGTTTGGTCTGAAGCAAAATGATTAAGCATTTAGCTGTCAGCTATCAGCTATTACTGTTGCTGTACTTTCTGAAACAAAAGTTAAATTCTACTAAAAAAAAAGAGGATTCTTATTGCTGATAGCTCTAGGGAAGTTAACATTTTTTTTATACAACTTCCCTAAAATGCTTACCAAAAAATCAATTTTATCCCGTTTTTTAATCACAATTATTCAGATAATTTATGGAAATCCTTTTTCTCAGCAATACTTTCTAGAGATGCCAAAACTTGAGGTAATTCTGCTAAAAAATTTGCTACTATTTTTTCATCTTGACAACCTATACTCTTACTTCTCTTAACTTCTTTTTCTGAAACTTTATAACTCATATAATTTATGAAAAATAATCAAATCTAATTTAGTAAACATTCAGGATTCAGCTATCAGCTATCAGCCTTGAATTATTAACTTATTATCACACTAAAGAAGGAATTAGCCTAATAGCGAAAAGTAAAAATTATAAATAAAATTGGTCATCAACTAACCTTAGAATTGCTTGATTTTTGAAAAAAGCTAAATGCTATTTGCGAAACATTCCTTAGGAAATTCTAATAGTTGAATCCTTACCTAACTTATTGTCAAACTAAGCTCTCTTCTAACTACCAAAATAAAGTTAATCTACAACTAATTTTCTCAACTGATATTCAAAATTAATCTAAACATTCAGCATTCAGCAGTCAGCTATCATCAGAGTGTTTTTAGTTAGTGATAAAAGCAATATTTAATAGAGAAACGAAAAATCTTGCTAAAAAAGTCAGCTCTAAAGTCTATATTCATTTAAACTTCGGTAAGCATTTCCTGCGGAATGCTTACAAATTAATTAGCAGATAAAGGTCAGAAGGGAGAAGGTTTTTTATAGCTAATTTAATTAGCCTAATTGATATAAATTTCAGCTTTTCTTATTCCCTCTACCTTCTTCCCTCTGATGAATTAATGTAAACTTTCAGCTATTAACTTTAGAGGATAAATTTAATATTTGGTAAGGTTTAGTCTCCAAACCTTACCAAGATTGAAGCTTTTGCCAATATTGATTTTATTTATCCTCCAAAAGTGGATTTCATATTAATAGCTGAAGTGCTGAGGTGCTAATAGCTGAATGCTTATTAATTAATATTGAGGCACGGAAGAATCTATCTCCTGACTCCAGGCAATAATACCACCTTTAACATTAGTACCCTCAATACCATTTTCCTTCAGAATACCTAATGCTTTAGCCGCTCGCCCACCCATCTTACAATGAACAATTAAACGATGACCATTCATTAATTCCTTAACCTTTTCCACCCCAGAACCCTGCTCAATATCTGGCAGTGGCACTAAAACAGACCCAGGAATTTTTGCAATTTCATATTCATGGGGGTTCCGGACGTCAACTAAGACAAAATCATCTGCCCCACTATCCAATAATTGCTTGAAATCTTGAACCGTCATTTCTGGAATAGCCATCTTATTTTCTGCCTCCTGTGCTTTAGCTTGAGGAATACCACAAAACTGCTCATAATCAATCAACTTTTCAATCACTGGTCTTACCGGATTAGGACGCAGTTTCAATTCCCGGAAAGTCATATCTAGAGAATTATAAAGTAACAACCTACCACTCAAAGTTGTACCTTTACCCAAAACAATTTTAATAGTTTCCGTCGCTTGGATAACTCCTATCATCCCTGGTAAAATTCCTAATACACCACCCTCGGCACAAGAAGGAACCATTCCTGGGGGTGGGGGTTCCGGATAAAGGTCGCGGTAGTTAGGTCCACCTTCATAATTAAACACCGTTGCCTGACCCTCAAAACGGAAAATTGAACCATAGACATTAGGTTTATTCAACAGTACACAGGCATCATTAACCAAATAACGAGTCGGGAAATTATCCGTACCATCAACAACAATATCATAAGACTTGAGAATGTCTAAAGCATTTTCAGAACTTATCCTGGTTTCGTAAAGGTCAACCTGACAGTGGGGATTAATTTCGTGAATCCGATTTTTCGCAGATTCAATTTTTGGCTTACCCACCCAGGAAGTACCATGAATAACTTGTCGTTGTAAATTGGAATGATCCACAATATCGAAATCTACGATGCCAATATTTCCAATTCCTGCTGCTGCCAGATATAACAGTAGTGGAGAACCAAGACCACCCGTACCGATACATAGAACTTTGGCTGCCTTAAGACGTTTTTGACCATCTAATCCTACTTCTGGTAGAATCAGGTGGCGCGAGTAACGTTGATACTCATCTGTATTTAACTGGATTGTTTCCAGATTTGGATTTAACATAGCAATTTAAGTCTAATTGTTTAGAGAAATTTTTTATAGCAAGGAACAGGAAACAGGGAATAGGGAATAGGGAACAGTTTTTTCTAGTCTAAGTCCGTTATCAGTCCATGTCCTAATCCCCTTGTCGGTTGCTATAACATCCCAAAATTATCTACATTAAACCTGCTATCGAGGTTATTGCTTATCTTTTAACAATTTCTTCTGGTTGAAACTGATGATTACTGTCAAGAGACCAACAGAGAAAGTCAGTAGTTTTGCCTTTTTCCACCGAGAGGATAATGTAGGAATATTCTGGCCAGGCGTAAATACGGTCAAATTCTGAGGGGATGGCTGGATGGTCTGGGTGAGAATGATAGATGCTAATGATGGAGAGGTGGCGGTCTCTGGCAGATTTCATGGCTTTCAGCATTATTTCTGGCAGAATAGCATATCTTCGTTCTTCTGTCAATTCTTTTTGTTCCGGCCAATATTCATCTGCTTCTGTTTGCCAGGCATTTTCAGCAGGCCAGACTTCGATTACTGTTTTTGTCTGTTGGTTTTGCTGACCTAATATTAGGCCACAACATTCATTAGGGTAAGATGTTTCGGCGTGGGTAGAAATTTTTTGGAAGTGTGAGGAGGGGATTATTAAAGGCATTTGTTTTAAACAAGGGAGAAAAAAAGGAAAAAGAAAGTCAGATATAGCAATGAGTGTTCAGGTATTTATAACGTCCAGATCAAAATGCAGTCTAGAAAAGGTGTACAAAAAATAAAGTGTCAATATGCCAGCACAGATTGCTATAATACTTGAACCCATCTAAACTATATCATGACTTACACAGTAGGTACTATCTATGGAGTTAAAAAACTATTCCGCTATAGTTTTTAGCACTACATATAGCGTTTATGCGTAAGTCCTATATATGATTGAACCTATTTTATTTTGCTGAACAATTTACTATCAAAGTTAATAGTGAAAAATAAAAAATTGGAAAATTAAAAATTATTCCCAAATTACATCATTTTGCTTTGATAGCGAATACTTACCCTGTCTACCTTTAATCTATTCCGAAACAGTTTATGAAAGATATAAATACTGAAACTAAACAAGATAAAGTTGGTACAACAGAAGCAGCTTTTCTCCTAAATATTTCTGCTCGCCGACTCGGGTCACTTCTCAGACAAGGTCGTGTGATAGGAGCAAAAAAAGTGAAACGCTTCTGGTTAATTCCTTTGAACAATAAAGGAATGCCAGAAATTATCCCTGGTAGCCGAGGTCCTGAAGGCACTTGGAATAAAGGACAGCGTACAGGCAATACTTTTATTCATGTACTGCGAAGAGAAATCGACTATAACCGAGACCACGGTACATCTCTTCCAGCTATTTCTGTTAAACAAGGAAACAGAAACGATAGCTGTCACGCAGTAGAAATTCTGGGAAATTGCAAAATCGTTTATCGACCTCATAAACCTAACAAAAGTCAAGCAGGTGGTGCCCGCCTCTGGATTGAGGTTGAGCCTTATGTTAAAATTATTCGCAAAATTTTCCGAGATATAGAACTTGAGGAAGAGAAATCTTAAAGGTTTGGTTAACTTTGAATCTGATTTTTTAGCTTAACTAGATTTTTCTGCATATCTATATAACATTCGGTGTTGGCTTCTTTGATTTTTCAGCTAACATTGCAAATTGTCATGGAAATAATTCGGGTATTTGTCTTAGTGGCAAATTTCCTCAAAATATTTTTTGACAGTAGGTGAGCGATCGCCTCTTTAACGAAGTTAGAAGTCAGAAGTGATTTTTGTAACGGGGATTTCTTTACTTCCTTAGCTTTATCTCTCGTCAAATTATATCCTGATAGTGTCAATAATTATTTTTGTATGTGGCTGAATCATATATTGGATTGATATAGAGCTAAATCTAACCAATAAAACCTAACAATCTAACTAAAGATTTAGCCAAATAATAAACTACTGGAATAGATACAGTATTTCCAAATTGTTTCTTAGCAATATTCTCTCGACTGTGCGCTCTAAACCAATTAGGAAAACCTTGTAACTTAGCACAATCTTTTGCAGTTATATACCTATACTTTTTCTGCAGATAAATTTCCTGGATAAATAAAGATTTATACTCTTCTGGAGTTTCTGCATTAATAGAAACTGTAGCTATACAATCTTTTGTACCTGTAGCAGTTAAAGTCGGCACAATTTCTGAATGAGGTAAAAATATTCTATATATGCCATTAATTCCCGATGAATTTTTAGAATTGACAAATTCATAACCCTGTTCGGCAATATAACGAATAATTTTCTTCTCTACTAAATTATTCAATTCTTGTATTTGCAAATTATCTATTAATTCAGATAAATCTACAAAAGATAAAGGATTACCATCTTTAGTTCCGTACTTTTTTTTCCGTCTATTTTTGAGAATAGTTTCACAAATCAACTTTTCTCTTTTAGTTGTCTTAATCAAATCCCAAGAATGAATAGTTGTATGACCATTTCTCGTATCACAAAAAACAAAAAAATCATTCAACTCATCCTTTTTCTGAAATTTATTCCTAGATACTGGAACATTGCCATTAAACAAAATATCTGGTGATAATTTTCTCTTTTGAATATCAATATCGCTCTGGATATCGTCAATAAATTCAAAAAGTTTAACTTGTAAATTCAATGGTTCGGGAAAAGAGAAATTATCTATATCTAAATCTTTCCTAATTCCGACAATAAAAACTCTTTCTCTATTTTGAGGCAATCCAAAATCAGCAGAATTAAGTAACTGGTAATAAACACGATAACCAATATTTT
>NZ_JAYKGW010000175.1:0-51304 GCF_035285525.1 Okeania sp.
AGAAGGAAGAAGGAAGAAGGAAGAAGGAAGAAGGAAGAAGGAAGAAGGAAGAAGGAAGAAGGAAGAAGGAATGAAGCAACCTTAAAATAGAACAGCTATCCTATAAATTTACAGTGCTTTCCATTGCCCGTGAGGTACACCTCCATACGGGCTTTCCAGCCTGCACTACAAAGCTTGATAATTAATATTTTTACTTGATAACTTGGGAATCTGCTGTATTTTATTGGTTTTAAATTACAGTATAAACCTTCCATAGAACTTTCCTGCTATAATAAAATTTATTTCTGCCTTGTTTGTTCCTTTGAAAAAAGTGTAAATATGTCTAAGCGCAGTGCTATAATATGAAAAAATATTATCGTGAATTTTTAATTAGAAATTGGCAACCTAATGACCGTAAAAAAGCAGCCAATATTATAGGTTCTATTCTAGCCGAATATAATCTAAATTGGGAACCAGAAGGAGCAGATAAAGACGCCTTAGAAATAGAAAAATTTTATCAAAATATAGGAGGAGAATTTTGGGTAATCGAAAAACAAGAAAAAATAGTAGGAACTGCTGCCTATTATCCCATTGAACGAGGTAATAAAGCAGTTGAAATTAGAAAAATGTACTTATTACCAGAAATCAGAGGTCAAGGTTTAGGAAAATTCTTATTAAAAGAATTAGAAAAAAGAATTGCTGAATGTCAATTTCAAGAAATTTGGATAGAAACAGCAACAGTCTTGCAAGAAGCTGTTAAATTATATGAAAGTAACGGTTATCAATTAACAACTGGTGTGGAAACTAAACGTTGCGACCGTGTTTATAAAAAAGTTTTAGATTCAGAGAGTCGGTTATAGGTTTTAAGTTGCATTAATTTATGTAAAAATAACTTGAACATTTCTTTGAGATACTGATAACTGATAACTGATAACTGATAACTGATAATATCAAATCTGTTAGTTTAGGAGTGTAACAAGAAACCGGGTTTATGAGAGATAGATATTAGTATACTGGGCGTTGAATATAAACCCGGTTTCTCTGCTTTTTTATACCGATACTACCGGATTTGATATAACTGATAACTGATAACTGATAACTGAAATAACCTACTCCCTAATTATGTACTTACGTTATTTAATTCCTTTTTTTGATCCTAAAGTCCAAACATGGGCAATAGAAGCCAGATTATTACGATGGTTAACATTTCTCTGGTTATCTATAGGTTTAGTAGTATTATTTTCAGCTTCTTATGCCAGTGGTTCAACAGAATATGGAGACGGTTTCTACTTCCTGAAACGCCAGTTAATATGGGTTTTCGTCGGAATGTTCGGATTCAATATAATTGTTTATACCCCCTTGTCGGGAATATTAAAAAATGCCAAAATAGGCATAATTTTGATACTCAGTCTGCTATTTCTCACCCTAATACCAGGAGTAGGAACCACCATTAACGGAGCAACTCGCTGGATATCTCTAGGTCCAATCATTATTCAACCCTCTGAACTAATGAAACCCTTCCTAGTATTACAAGCAGCTGATTTATTTAGTAAATGGAATCATATAACTTGGTTAACTAGAATAGTCTGGTTATCGATTTTTTCTTTGGTACTAGGAGCTATTCTCGTGCAACCAAACTTGAGTACCACAGCCTTATGTGGTATTGTCATCTGGTTTATTGCCTTTGCTGCTGGATTACCTTACTTTTATATTGGAGGTACTGCTCTAGCTGGATTTCTTTTAGCTACTATTAGTGTTAGTATTAATGATTATCAAAGAAGACGAATCCTTTCTTTTACCAATCCTTGGACAGATGCAACGGGTGATGGGTATCAGTTAATTCAAAGTTTACTAGCTGTTGCTTCTGGAGATGTTTGGGGACGTGGTTTTGGACTATCTCAACAAAAGTTGCATTTTCTTCCCATTCCCTACAGCGACTTTATATTTTCCGTATATGCTGAAGAGTTTGGTTTTGTAGGAGCTTTACTATTATTTCTCTTATTAACTGTCTACAGTATTATTGCTCTGAAAGTTGCTTTCAAAGCTAGATTAATGGAACATCAACTCGTAGCCATTGGAGTTATGATAGCCTTAGTAGGGCAGTCTTTACTAAATATAGGTGTTGCTACTGGGGCATTACCAACTACAGGTTTGCCATTACCAATGTTTAGTTATGGCGGTAGTTCAATGATTGGAAGTTTGCTTTTAGCTGGATTATTAGTTCGGGTTGCCAGAGAAGAAAATCAGGCAGAAGTTTTAACATTAAAAGAACGTCGTTTACAGAGGCGAAGTTAGCTTTTTCAGTTATCAGTTATCAGTTATCAGTTATCCGCACCTCTTACAAAAAGTCAATGTAAACTGATGTATATAGTTATTCTGAATCAGAATGAAACATTTTTTTAGCCGAAACTCTTTAACAGTAAGAAATTATTGTCTCAGTCTAAACCAGAATGACTATATAACTCCATTTTATTATGATAGGATATTAAGATTGATAGGACTTACCCATGAGCGCTATTGTTAGTGGATTGACACAGCTAAAATGGTGCGTTACGACGGATTGTTAAATATCTTTCACAGTCTAGATATGAACCGTCTAACGCACCCTACAATTTTGCTTTGCGTAAGTCCTGATAATAATTCATAAACTTTTAATTATGACTACACAATTAACAGAAAAAGCTAAACAATTAATTCCTAAAGCTAAAATAGTGAGCTTTAAAAATTGGGGGGAAGCTTTACCTGAAGAAATAATTCAACTATTTCAAATAGCTGATCACGAAGGTCGTTATCTCACAGACAAGGATTTTAACCTCCTCAAAAGTAATTCAGCAGTGCCAATTTTTTCTATTGAAGCTGCTAGTTTGCTAGGAGAATATGCCGCTGAAATTGTTGATGAAGCTAGAGAAAAAGTATTAACAACTTATCCTAATATTACCGCAGAAGGAGGAGATTTATATCCACCTATTAGAGCCAAATCTTGTTGGAGAGATTTTTGGCATTTTTTGCGTTGTGTTACTTATGGTATTGCTGGTAATAATATAGAATTTACCAGTGAAGAAGGACTTTATTATATGAATTTACTTTATCAAGAATTGTCTGTACCACTATCAGCAATGGTGTTGGGTTTAGAAGCTATGAAAACAAGTAGTTTAAAAAGATTTGACTCGGAAAAACAAACAGAATTAGCTCCTTATTTTGACCATTTACTGACTAAATTAAAACAATTTTCTTAAATATTTAGTAATGAGTATTTCTTTCCAATCCAAATAAGTCTGATGAATTGACAAAATTTTCATTTCTCAAGATTAGATGGCGATCTTTGTCTATACTAATCAACCCCTGCTGTTTTAATTTTCCTAATAGTCTGGTGACAGTTACTCGCGTTGTACCAATGGCAGCAGCAATATCTTGATGAGTCAAACGAATATTTAATAGAGTATCATCACCAACTGTTTGACCAAATTCTTGCTTCAATAAAAATAATAACTGATGTAGTCTATCTTCTACTCGTCGTTGTCCAGCGATCGCTAATAAAGCCTCCGTTTGTCGAAACCTTCTGCCTAACTGAGGCAACAACTCCTGGGTTAATTTTGGGGAAGCCTCTATTTCAATCATTGTGTAGCACATTAAACAGACATCTGACAAAGCAGTTGCCTGATAACTATGCAAATAGGAAAAACAACTGCCAAAACACATAGAAGGGCCAGCCCAACCCAAAAGACCTTCTTCAGCTATTGGATAAATGGTACTGAGTCGGACTAAACCTTGACATATTTGCCAAATACCTTGGGGAATTAAAGGTACGGTTTCTCCTTTCTGATAAAAGTGTAGATGACGTTCAGAGCCTAAATTATACTGATTAGTATCTATAGTTGCTCTTGAAGTTGGAGACATATTTTAGTAAAAAAATAGTGATTTCTTATACATATAGTTCTTATTTATCCTATATGAGTAAGGTAAAAATTAGGTAATCTTTTGATTACCAATAGGTTAAGCTCTATTAATTCAAAATTCAAAAGTTAGAATTAGTTTCGTAGCACAGCCTTCTAGGCTGTAACAACCTGGAAGGTTGTGTTACCACAACTTGTAGCACAGCCTTCCAGGCTGTAACAACCTGGAAGGTTGTGTTACCATTTATGCAACTTAGGACTTACGCAGGCGAACTCAGAAACCACAAGAGAAACCCGGTTTGTTTGCATCAGTCATAATAAAGGATATTTGCAACAGTGCAACATTTAACCTACTCAAAGCTATTCACCTTGAATCTGTATAGCATCACCAGTTAAAGTGATGGCTGTTGCCTGCAAAGCTCGTAGCATAATGTTACGAGCGCCTCCAATGGAAAAGCCTCTTTTAGTTCTCGTTCCTAAAATTAACTTAGGACAAACTTTAGCGAGTCATCCCACTTTTTGGTTATACATTCCTGGTGTTAGCAAATCTATTGATTTCAGGTTGATAGATGATAACAGTGAGACTGGGGAGAAAATTTATCAGACTAACTTGAAAGTGGAGTCGGAACCGGGAATTATTAGTTTCCAGTGGCTTTGTTGCACCACCTTTAGAGGTAGGAACAAAATATCGTTGGTTATTTGTTTTTAACTGTGTAGATGGAAAAGAAGAGTTGCGTGCTGATGGAATAGTTAAACGGGTAACAGCTAGCGATCGCTTGACAAATCACTTAAAATCTGCTACCACTGTGATGGAAAAAATAGATATTTATGCTGAAAATGGTTTGTGGCACGAGACTATTACGGAATTAGGAAATTTGCGTCGGAGTAATCCTGATGATGTAGCGATCGCTAATAAATGGAATAGTTTATTGCAGCAAGATAGTATTCGTTTTGAGGACTATGATTTGACTTGGGAGCCGATTCAAGATTGTTGTCATGTAGGCGTTCGGTAGGGTGTGTTTCGCTACGCGACATGTAAAGCGCACAACGTACAAGGCATCGACATATATATAGTACCTTTGCGTAAGTCCTGAACTTTCTAATCCATGCTTGACTAAATTGGGTCTTTTATGAAAATATTATTTCTGTAAAATCAGTAGAAAAATTATCTATGATGAAAAAAGAACAAAGCGATCGCTTCTTGACTTTTGAGAATGATAATGCTATTGAACATCGGCAAAACAAGTGCATTTACCAGTTATTTGAACAACAGGTAGAAAACACCCCGAACTCAGTGACGGTTGTGTTTGAAGACAAACAGCTAACCTATCAGCAGTTGAATGGTAAAGCTAATCAACTCGCCCGCTATTTGCAAGATTTGGGTGTAGGGCCAGAAGTGCTAGTGGGCCTTTACATCGATCGCTCTTTGGACATGGTTATTGCGATGTTAGGAATCCTGAAAGCAGGTGGTGCTTATGTTCCTTTAGCTCCGGTTTATCCGACAGAGCGTTTAGCTTTCATGGTGGAAGATGGGGGTTTGTCAATTGTAGTTACCCAAGAAAAATTGGCAGCAAAATTGCAGAATTTGACAACCCTAGGAATGTCTGCTCAGATAGTTAGTTTAGATAGGGATTGGGAAAACATATCGCCACAGAGTTCGGAAAATCTAGAGAGTAAGATAAGTTCGGAAAATTTAGCATACATCATCTATACTTCTGGTTCTACGGGAAAGCCAAAAGGAGTACAAATTGCTCACAAATCTGTAGTCAATTTATTACAGGCGATCGCTACTTCTCCAGGACTCAATGCTGACGATACCATACTAGCTGTCACTACCATATCATTTGATGTTTCGGTTCCGGAAATATATGGATTATTAACTGTTGGAGGTTGCGTTGTCATAGTTAGTCGAGAAGTAACCAAAAACCCAGAAGAGTTAATGGAGTTGCTAGCATCCCACAATCCTACAATCATGTCAGCAACTCCGGCAACTTGGCGAATGCTGCTAAATGGTGGTTGGCAAGGTAATCAAAATCTGAAAATTATTTCTACTGGAGAGAGTTTGTCGAGGGAGTTAGCAGACAAGTTATTAGAAAAATGTGACTCCCTCTGGAATTTATACGGCCCTACAGAAATTACTGTTTGGGCAACTATCTACCAGGTAAAATCCGGTGCAGGAGCAGTAGCGATCGGGCAACCAATTGCTAATACTCAAATTTATATTCTCGATCCGCATTAGAAACAAGTACCTTTTGGCGAATCAGGAGAGTTGCACATTGGTGGTGCAGGTTTGGCGAAAGGATGCCTAAATAGACCAGAATTAACTGCAGAAAAATTTATTCCCAATCCATTTAGCACGGAACCCAACTCCTATCTCTACAAAACAGGAGATTTGGCACGCTACCTTCCGGATGGTAACATTGAATGTCTGGGACGCATCGACGATCAAGTTAAAATTCGCGGTTATCGTATCGAACTAGGGGAAATTGAGGCAACTCTGAGCAAGCATCCTGAAGTAAAACAAGCTGTCGTTACTGCCCGGGAAGATATTCCTAATCAAAAACGTTTGGTTGCTTACCTAGTTCCCGGTTCGGAAGCAGATACAGAAAATGTAGCCAAGCAAACTGAGCAATGGGAAAAAATCTGGGATGAAGCTTATATTCAGCCAGAAAATGAGGAAGACGGAAGTTTTCATATCGGTGGTTGGAATGATAGCTATACCGGCAAAGACCTAGATCCAGAACAAGTGCGAGAGTGGGTTGAATATACTGTTGAGCGGATTCTCTCTTTGCAACCCAAGCGACTATTAGAAATTGGCTGCGGAACTGGTTTGCTTTTGTTTAGAATGGCTCCCCAATGTCAGCGCTATTACGCTACCGATCTTTCTGGGGAAGCAATTCGCTATTTAGAAGGAAAAATTGGTAACAGTGAGTTGGCATCCTCAGTAGTGCTGCGTCAGAAACCTGCGGATGGATTAGGAGAAATTGTTAATGAACCTTTTGATACAGCTATCTCTAATTCAGTGATTCAGTTTTTTCCTAGTATTGAGTATTTAGTTCAGGTTATAGAAACAGCGGTACAGTTGGTTAAACCTGGAGGTCAAATTTTTCTGGGAGATATTCTGAGTTTGCCTTTGTTGGAAATGTTTCATACGTCGGTGCAGTTATATCAAGCTTCTGCTTCTCTTTCGATCGCTGAATTACGGCAACGGATAAACTCGCGTCTTGCTAGGGAACAACGACTAATTATTGCTCCTGAATTTTTTATGGCTTTGAAAGGGCATTTTCCTAAAATTAGTCATGTAGAAATTCAACTCAAGCGTGGGTATTCTCAAAATGAATTGACTCGTTTCCGTTATGATGTGGTTCTGCATATAGGGAAAAAAGTCTCGACTCTGACAACTTCACCTGTGTTTCTTAATTGGGAGGAAAATCCCCCCCCTAACCCCCCCCTTTGAAAGGGGGGGGACTTGGATTGAGTGTGGATGGGATTTGCCAAAAATTGCTGGAAACTTCCCCAGAAATACTGGTTGTTACCAACATTCCTAACGCTCGAATTTGGGCAGATGTGCCAGCGATCGAATTGTTAGCAAGTTCCAATTGTCCGGAAACTGTAGGGGAACTGCGACAACAGATTACCGAAAACGGGATTGAACCGGAAGAATGGTGGCAATGTCAAGAAAAAGTTCCTTATCGGATCAATATTACCTGGCATGGTAATGGTGCTGATGGTTACTATGATGTAATATTCGTTCGTAATGATACCAATATCATTGCCGACAGCACTTTGGCATTGCTGAACCAAGAAATAAATCTTTCACTCCCCACACCTCCCACACCTCCCACACTCCCCACACCTCCCACACTCCCTACACCTCCCACACTTTGGAGTGCTTATGCTAATCAGCAATACACTGGAACTAAACATAGTCAATTAATTCCGCAGTTACGCGGGTTCCTGGAAGAAAAATTACCAGATTATATGCTGCCATCAGCATTTGTGGTTCTGGATGAACTCCCCCTGACACCGAGCGGAAAAATTGACAGACGCGCTCTCCCTGCTCCAGATAAATCTCGTCCGGTTCTGGATGTGGAATTAGTTCCACCGCGAAATCCTACAGAAGAAATTCTCGCTGGAATATGGGGAGAAGTTCTCAGTATCAATGAAGTGGGAGTTTTTGATAATTTCTTTATGTTGGGAGGAGACTCCATTGGTGCAACTCAACTGATTTCACGAGTGCGGGATACTTTCCAAATTGAACTTTCCCTGCATCGATTATTTGAATCTCCGACAGTAGCAGAATTTGGCGAACTTATTTTAGTAGCGAGTCGCCAACTATTAGCTCCTATTAAACCCGTATCGCGAAATGGAGAACTGCCCTTATCTTTTGCCGAACAACGACTGTGGTTTTTAGATCAATTGCAAGAAGGAAGTGTGGTTTATAACGAGCAAGAAGGTTTGCGTCTATCCGGTTCATTGTCTGTGGAAGCTTTAGAAAAAGCAGTCCAAGAAATTGTTCGCCGTCACGAGAGCTTGCGGACAAATTATCAGGCGATCGCTGGTTCTCCGGTGCGAGTTATTCACCCCGAACTGGAGTTAAAAATACCTATTATCGATCTACAACAGTTGCCGTCAGAGGAACAGTTAAAAGAATTGCAGCGTTTGGGCGAGGGAGAAATTCAGCAACCCTTTGATTTAGCAAACGATCCTTTAGTGCGAGTGACTCTATTACAATTGGCAGTTGATGATTATGTGTTACTGTTGACGATGCACCATATTATTACTGATGGTTGGTCAACTGGTGTATTTAGCCATGAGTTGGAAGTGCTTTATGGAGCTTATGTTCAAGGAAAAACTTCACCTTTACCCCAACTGCCAATTCAATATGCCGATTTTGCTGACTGGCAGCGACAACCGACAACTGCGGAAATTGTAGCACCGCAATTGGATTATTGGAAACAACAGTTAGCAGGAGCGCCGCCGCTATTATAATTACCTACAGATTATCCTCGAAAAACGGTGCAAACAGCTCTTGGGGGTAAAGAGTTTTTTGAGTTGGGAGTTGAGTTTACAAAACAGCTTAAGAGTCTGAGTCAAGAATTAGGAGTAACTTTATTTATGACTCTATTTACTGCTTTTAGCACTTTACTTTATCGTTATTCTGCTCAAGAAGATATACTGGTTGGTACACCCATTGCTAACCGCAACCGTAGTGAAATAGAAGGATTAATTGGCTTTTTTGTGAATACATTGGTGCTGCGAAGCAACTTTGAAGATAATCTCAGTTTTACTGAATTATTGCATCAGGTACGGCAGACTTCTTTGGATGCTTACGCTCACCAGGATATACCGTTTGAGCAGTTAGTAGAAGCACTGCAACCAGAACGCAGTCTGAGTTACTCGCCTATATTTCAGGTAGTGTTTGCTCTGCAAAATGCACCAATGGAACCTTTGAATTTACCAGGTGTGAGTTTTAATTGGTTGCAGATGGAAAGTGCTAAAGCTAAGTTCGATCTAACTTTGTCAATGGAGGAGACGGAAGCAGGATTAATTGGATATTGGGAATATAATCGGGATTTGTTTGCGCCAGCAACTATCCGTCGAGCTATCGGGCATTTTCAGACTTTGCTGGAGGCGATCGCTATTAATCCAGAAATGCGGGTGGCCGAACTCCCATTGTTAACAAAAGCAGAACGCCATCAGTTATTAGTAGAGTGGAATAATACCAAAATAACCTATCCTCAAAATTGGTGTATTCATCAGTTATTTGCACAGCAAGTAGAACGAACTCCCGACGCGGTAGCAGTTGTTTTTGAGGGCGAACAACTTACCTATCGTGAATTGAATGGCAAAGCAAATCAACTGGCGCAGTATTTGCAAACCTTGGGAGTTAAACCGGAAGTTTTAGTAGGTATTTGCGTAGAGCGATCGCTAGAAATGATAATAGGATTGTTGGGCATTCTCAAAGCAGGTGGAGCTTATGTTCCTCTTGACTCCAACTCTCCACCAGAACGCCTAGCTTTTATACTTGAGGATACTCAAATTTCCATTCTTCTGACACAAGAAAAGCTGAAATCTACAATTCCTGCCGTTGCCGATATTACCATCTGTTTAGATGCTCAGTGGCATCAGATTGCACAACACGCTCCCACAAACCTGACAACTTCCGTTGAACCCAACAATCTAGCATACATCATCTATACCTCCGGTTCAACTGGTAAACCAAAAGGAGTATTAATTCAACATAACAATGTCAACCGACTGTTTGCAGCAACTCAATCCTGGTTTGACTTCAATAGTAACGATGTTTGGACTCTATTTCATTCATACGCTTTTGACTTTTCAGTGTGGGAAATATGGGGAGCATTGCTCTACGGAGGATGTTTAGTGGTTGTGCCGTATTGGATTAGCAGATCGCCCCAAGATTTTTATAAATTGCTTTGCGAACATAAAGTCACGGTACTCAATCAAACCCCCTCAGCTTTTCGGCAGTTAATTCAAATTGAGGAGTCTGTCAAGACCGAAAATCCTCTCCAACTTCGTTTTGTTATTTTTGGCGGAGAAGCTTTAGAAGTCAATAGTCTAGAATCCTGGTTCGAGCGACATGGTTATAGTTCTCCTCAACTTATCAATATGTATGGCATCACTGAAACCACAGTTCATGTTACTTATTGCCCGTTAACAATATCAGACCTAAAACGTAGCGCTAGTCCCATCGGTTCCCCCATTCCAGATATACAAGTTTACATTCTCGATAAAAATCTCCAACCCCTGCCCATCGGAGTACCAGGAGAACTTCATATTGGCGGTACCGGATTAGCCAGAGGTTATCTCAACCGTCCGGAATTAACCGCAGAAAAATTTATCCCCAATCCCTTTAGGACGGAACCAAATTCCCGTATTCAAAAAATTGAAGATCGGGAACGCTACCCTAACGACACCAAAACAACTTATCCTCAAAATCAGTGCATTCATCAATTATTTGAGTCACAAGTAGAACAAACTCCCGATGCGGTAGCAGTTGTTTTTGAGGGCGAACAACTCACCTATCGTGAATTGAATCAGAAAGCAAATCAACTGGCGCAGTATTTGCAAAGTTTAGGAGTGAAACCGGAAGTTGTGGTGGGTATTTGTGTAGAGCGATCGCTAGAAATGATCGTAGGATTGTTAGGCATACTCAAAGCAGGTGGAGCTTATGTTCCATTTAATCCAGCAGAAATTAACGAGCGTTTTGCTTTTGTCTTTGAAGATAGTCAAGCATCAGTGTTATTAACCCAACAATCATTTCTAGATAGACTTCCTCAAATTGATTGCCCAGTCGTATGCTTAGATACAGACTGGGAAAGCAACTCGAAGGATGAGGAAAACCAACCCCAAAATTTGGCTACCGCTGAAAATCTCGCCTACATTATCTATACTTCTGGCTCAACTGGTCAACCCAAAGGAGTGCCGATTTCTCATGGCAATCTTTCTCCTCTCCTACATTGGGGATATCAACACTTGCAACTCACCGCAGCCGATCGCTGTATTCAATATCTTTCTTATTACTTTGATTGGTCAGTTTGGGAAATATTTATGACCCTAACTTCCGGTGCTTCTCTGTTCATTCCCTCCCAGGAAGACGCTCTAAACTTTACCAAGACTCTTGATTTTATCAAAAAAAATCAAATTACAGTTCTGCACAGTACCCCTACTCAATTTCAGAATTTAATGAGCGATCGCCAGTCATTAGCAACCCTAAAATATGTTTCTCTGGGTGGAGAAGCAGTAAGTTATGAGCTAGTTAAGCGCTCTCACCAATTACTTTCTCCAGATTGCCGTATTTTTAATATGTACGGACCAACAGAAGCCACAATTATTACAACTGTTCAAGAAATAGAGCGATCCAATATTGACTTATATCGGGATTTACCAACTGTTCCCATTGGCGTCCCCATTGCCAACGCTAGCTGTTACATTCTCAATGCCAACAATATTCTGCAACCTATTGGGATTCCAGGAGAATTGTATATTTCCGGAGACGGTGTAGCACGAGGCTATCTTAACAGGGAAAAATTAACTTCCCAGAAGTTTGTTGTTGCTGATTCCCAGTCAGATTTTCTACCCTCGACTCTTATGTATAAAACAGGTGACTTAGCGCGTTGGTTGCCCCATGGAAATATAGAGTTTATCGGACGTATCGATAATCAAGTCAAAATCCGAGGTTTCCGTATCGAACTCGGAGAAATTGAGGCAACTTTAACTCAAAATCCAAATGTGAGCGAAGCCGTCGTTATCGTTCGAGAAGATACTCCCGGAGACAAACGCATCGTTGCCTATATCGTTGCGAAAGCAGAAGTAACATCCTCTCAGTTACGGAGTTTCCTAAAAACAAAACTACCAGATTACATGATACCTTCTGCTTTCGTCTTTTTAGATGCCATACCTCTAACTCCCAATGGCAAAACTAATCGTCGCGCTCTCCCCGCACCAGATACTACTCATCTCTCTCAAGCAACAGGAATAGCACCCCGCACCACCACCGAACTGAAACTGGTACAAATTTGGTCGGAAATTCTCAATATTCCTACCTTGGGAGTGCGAGATAATTTCTTCGAGTTAGGTGGTCATTCCCTGTTAGCAGTCCGCTTAATGGCTCGGATCGAACAGCAATTTGGCATCCATCTACCTTTAGCAACTCTGTTTACCGAACCCACCATCGAATCTATTGCCAGTTTATTGAATTCTGCTACCGACGCCCAATCTTTTTCCCCCCTCGTACCGATTCAGAAAACAGGAGATTTACCACCTTTCTTCTGCATTCATCCCGTGGGAGGCAACGTTTTGTGTTATACAAAATTAGCCGATAGTTTAGTCAATACCCGACCCGTTTACGGTTTGCAGTCCCCCGGTTTATATGGAAATTCTCAACCGTTAACTCGCATTGAAGACATGGCTGCTTGTTACATTGAAGCCTTGCAGACAGTGCAACCAAAAGGACCTTATTATTTAGTCGGTTGGTCTTTAGGTGGTGTCGTTGCTTGGGAAATGGCACAGCAACTACAAGATTTAGGAGCAGAAGTTAGTTTATTAGCTTTAATTGATAGTTACGCACCTACAGTTCTTCAAAAAGAAATTGATGACACTTTTCTGACTAATGCTCTAGTTACCGATCTTGGGGCTATGTTTGGCAAGGAGTTATCAATTTCTGCCAACGAACTCCAGCAACTTTTACCAGAGGAACAATTAAATAGTATCCTCCCAGAAGCCAAACGCCTAAATATTTTGCCGCCAGAAATCAGCATCGAACAGATGGAACGGTTGTTTGAGGTGTTCAAAGCTAACCTGAAAGCGATGTATAACTATGTACCATCACCTTATGCTGGTAAAACAGTTCTGTTTTGTGCTAGCGATCAAGTTTCTCAACGAGGTTGGAGTTCTCTAGGGACGGAAGCGATGGAAACTTATATTATTCCTGGAGACCATTATGGGATGCTGCGGGAACCAAATGTGGGGGTTTTGGCTAAACAGTTAGAAATTTGTTTACAGCGGTTTTCCTAAACTGTAAAGCACACTAGGGACGTTGTATAAGGGCGTCCCTACAAGGTTTGGGTTATGACAATGTGGTTCATCAAGAGTGAAAAGCGCTGTCATTTCAGTTATCAGTTATCAGTAGAGAGTGAACCTCTGACTAAAGTCGGAGGCTGGAAATACTGATTTATCACGAACCGTGTTCAAATTTTTTCATCCCCGAACCAGGGGAGGCTTTATACCTCTTTTTTTGGTCAGGACTTATGCAACATAACGTATTTCTTTCATTGCGAGGCTCGCAGCGCCAGCGACAGGGTTTCGCTCCGCGACATCGAAAGCACAACATTCCGTCAGGAAAATAATCTCAAATGCCTAAAACTCCTTCCCAATGCGTAAGTCCTGTTGGTAAAAAAGACGTAGAAATATTAGCACTTACCCAAATTCTGAAATAATAAGCTATCTGTAGAGGGGAAATGCCATTTCCCCCTAGCAGATATAGTGGTTCTGTGTAAGTCCTGTTTTACTCAAGCACCACTAAGCTCGCAGAATAAAGTTATCTCCAATTAATATAGGTAGTGCATCATCAACAGGAAGTAAATTAGCAAACTGACCACCATTACCAAAACCTGCTGTAGCACCATTGGGATTGTAGTACAAATTACCACTTTGTACACTTTGAACAATCAAAGCATCTGAAGTAGCAGCAGCAGCATCTGTGGCAACTATGTCAAATTCACTGTCAACGCTAAATCCTGGTGCTGTTCTGCTGCTGGGATCGCTGGTAATAGCAGCAAAAGTAGAGATATCCAAAAGAATAAAGTCTTTATCTGTATTAAAGTCTGTAATTGTATCTACTCCCACATCATCTGTATTAAATGCCTCATTAGTGTTAAAAATGAAGAAGTCAATACTAGCACCACCTGTAAGAGTATCATTACCAGAACCACCATTGAGGCGATCGCGACCTTGACCACCTTTCAATATATCATTACCACTACCACCAAGTAAGCGATCGAACCCAGTGCGTCCCTCTAAAATATCGTCACCTGTACCACCTCTGAGCAAGTCATTACCAGCACCACCCACTAACCAATCTCTGCCACCGAGACCATTTAGAGTATCATCACCTGGCAGACCTATAATACTATCAGGTAGATCGGTTCCACTAATCTTATCATTCTCAGCACTGCCACGAATATCTTCTAAAACAGTAATGCGAGCTATTTCAAAATTTTCTCCATCATTTTGTGTTGTGAAATCTGCATCAGGACGTGCTGTTAAAATACCTCCTAAGTCAGAACCTTCTTCTCGGACACTACCAATAAAACCAGGGTGGAATCGAACTGTACCAGCTTCATCTACACCCGTATTGGGGTCTTCCTGACCTAGTGCTACTGTATTTTCAGGAATTTCATCATTTATCTCTGTTCCTGCATCCCAGACGCGGTTGCCACTAACTATAAAATCAACTTCTAACAAATTTCCTGTGTTATCGAAAACTTCATAAGCAAGAGCGCTTTCATTCCCAATAAAGGCATCATTACTAGGCAAGATCATGGAAGCATAGCTAAAGAATGTGTCCTGAGTTTCGTCTACCTCAAATGCTTGAATACCCGTGTTTCCTTGGGTAAAAGGTCCATTAGGAGATGAAATTACTCCAGCAGTAGAACCAGCTTCACTATTAACAAACTCAGTAGCTATACCATCAGGAGAACCATCTTCAGCGATCCTTTCTAAACCTTCACTAGCAACTTCATTAATATCAAATAGATCAAAACCACCATTATGGAATCCTACCCATACTGGAGAAAAGAACAGAGAAGTATCTGCATCACCTTGAGAAACTACATTCTCAACTATAACTCTAACTTTAGCCATAAAGTTTATCCTAAGTAAATTAGTTAGTTATTATGAACAGAACTTACGCAAAGGTACTATAATATAGATTTCAAAAACTATTGCGCAATAGTTTTAAGCACTATATTTATGGTAACAGCGTAAGTGTTGATGGATTAAGTTTACCCAAATAATTTATCTTTTTTAACAGCTTAAAAAAAATACATATTTTTTTAAGCTGTAGGTTTTTGGTAAAGGAGAAAACCCACCCCTAACCCCTCCCAGGAGGAGGACTTGACAGGACATAAAAGGTACAGAACTTACCCAAAGGCACTATATATAGAGTATTGGTCTGTTGTGCGTTGTGCGCTTTTCATGTCGCGTAGCGAAACACACCCTACCCATAGCGTTCATGCCTAAGTCCTGAGGTAGAAAAATAGCTTCATAATAGCCAGCCTAATTATACAAATTTGATATAAGTTCTATCAATCAGGTATAGTATCAAAATTAGGACTTAGAAGGGAGGAACCCGGTTTCTACGATAAATCGTTGTTTTCAGCAGTAAGAATCTACCCTCGTACCGGGTTTCTGGGTTCCCGTGGCTTTAGTCCTGAAAATGTAGATAAAATTTGGATAATAGAGAATGAAAATAGCAATTATTGGCTGTGGTTATGTTGGTAGTGCAGTTGCTCAACTTTGGAGTCAGAAAGGTCATCAACTTACTGTAACTACTACTACTCCAGAACGGGTTTCAGAACTACAAAATATAACACCACAAGTAGTAGTAATGAAAGGCAATGACTCTCAAGCGATGCAGGATGTACTGCAAAATCAAGAAGTAGTATTGTTGAGTGTGGGCGATCGCTACCGAACTGGATATAAACAAACTTACCTAGAAACTGCCCAAACTCTGGTTGCTGCATTAAAACAAACTCCTACTGTAAAACAAATAATTTATACAGCTAGTTACTCGGTTTATGGTGACAAAAATGGTGAGTGGGTGGATGAAAACTCCCCTGTTACTCCCTCGACTGAAAGTGGAAAAATTCTCCATGAAACTGAGGAGGTTTTATTATCTGCATCTACTCCCCAACAACCAGTGTGTATTCTGCGTTTAGGTGGAATTTATGGTCCAGGTAGAGAGTTAGTGAAAATTTTTAGTAGGTGGGAGGGTCAAACTCGTCCTGGTAGTGGTGATGATGTTACTAACTGGATTCATTTGGATGATATTGTCGGAGCATTAGAGTTTGCTAGGGAAAAGCGTTTGCAGGGTATCTACAATTTGGTAAGTAATGTACCAATGATTAGTCGAGAATTACTTGATGGTTTACATAAATATCAGGGTTTAGAAAAAATTTATTGGGATCCCTCTACCTCTTCAACACGGCCTTTTAATGCTAGAGTATCAAATCAAAAATTGAGAAATGAAGGTTTTAAGTTAATTCATCCAGAAATTAAGATTAACATTGGTTCTACAATATAATGGTTGTGCATTGCCATTATGGTAGTCTTGTATAGTAGGAATATCTAGAGTTTGCTGAAAAAAGCAGAGTGTGGGAAGGGTGAACTGAGAAACCCGGTTTATACAAAAAACCGGGTTTCTTTGCGTAATATCAAATATCAATTCGAGAATAAGCTTTTACTACCAGAAAAAAGGGAAAACTCCTATTTTACTGGGTTTGGTCTCCCAACCCCTACGGAGAGTGAGTTCTATAATCAGGACTAAAGCCACGCGCAACGTATTTCTGTCATTGATCGCGAGGAGTGTTTGCGAAGCAGTCCGTTAGGATAGCAATCTCAAATGCCCAAAAATCCTCGATTATGCGTAAGTCCCGATCATATCTTAGGTGTTGCCCTTGTGGTCATCACGATCATCATCGTCATCGTCATCATCGTCATCATCGTCATCGTCATCATCGTCGTATGAAGATAACTCATCAAGTTCAATTACTGTTCCATCTTGGCGAGTAATAGAAACAGCATCAAAATCATCATCGTCGTACCTTCCAGCAACTATTACTTGTTCTCCCACAAATAAATTTGTCAGTTTCCTATCGTCAGTATCAACTAAAATTTGTCCTGTGCCATCATCAAGCATAAATTCATCGCCCGAAATTCCGATCACTTCCCCGAAAATAGTAGTTAAATTGCGACTACGTTTTAATTCTCCGATTGCAGTTTGAGCAAAAGAAGTAGGGGTGAAAATTGGAAAGAAAACTACACAAGTAGCGATCGCTCCTGTTAAACTTTTGGCTACTTTACTAACGTTAATGAAATTCATGGTGATTAATCTCCTATAAATGTTTTCAAATTCAATCCCTGTTGAGATGGGGAGGAGAAAAGCCTCTAATTAAATACGTTGACTCTCCCAAAATACCTCAGGACTAAAGCCACGCGAACCCAGAAACCCGGTACGAGCGTGGATATTTATTGTCAAAAACAATGATTTACTGTAGAAACCGGGTTTCTTTGCGTAAGTCCTGTACCTATTGAATGGCTTCTTTATAAGTTGTCAATTTTGTCAAGTTTCTCCTGAAAAGAAGCAAGTTGACAAACCTGGTCGTAAGTTCAGATATTAGTCGTTGTCGTTATCATTCTCAAAATAGTCGTCGTTATCATCATCAAAATAGCCGTCGTTATCATTCTCAAAATAGTCGTCGTTATCATCATCAAAATAGCCGTCGTCATAGTTACCAGAATAGTCGTCCCTATCATCATCAAAATAGCCGTCGTCATAGTTACCAGAATAGCCGTCCCTATCATCATCAAAATAGCCGTCGTTATCAAAGAGACCTAATACATTTACTGCTTCTCCTTGATTTAAAGTTAAAAATTGATTATCTGGTAAATCTTCTGCCTCCACTAAGATTTGATTACCATTAACATCCAAGATAAACTCATCATTGTCAACTACACCTACCACCGTACCAGAAATAGAATTGAGTCCTGTAGGAGGTACAAATACACTATTAAAGACTAAAGAGCCATCTGAACGACTAATAGAGAAAGCTTCAAATTCATTTTCATTCTCATAGGAATTATTATCAAAGAGACCCAATACATTGAGTGGTTCTCCTGGAGCTAAAGTTAAAAATTGATTATCTGGTAAATCTTCTGCCTCCACTAAAAATTGAGTACCGTTGGCATCCTGTAGGAAAAACTCATCATTGTCTACTACATTTACCACTGTACCAAAAATAGGATTGAGTCCTGTAGGAGGTACAAACGCACTATTAAAGACTAAAAAGCCATCTGGACGACTAATAGAGAAAGCTTCAAATTCATTAACTGTAACAGCAGTAGGAGTTACTTGAGGATTAGTTATAGAGCTAATTCCTGTGTTGGTAAAAACAGGGGAACCGTCTAAACGAGTAACAGAGTAAGCCTCAAAATCATCATCATCAGCAGTTCCAAATACATTAACTTGTTCCCCTGGTACTAAACCTAAAAATTGAGTATCTGGTAATTCTGTATCCACCAAGACTGGCAAACCATTAGCATCTACTAAAAGAAACTCATCATTGTCTACTATCTGTGTTACTGTACCTGAAATAGTAGTTCCTTGGGGAGCGCTATAGACAGAGGAACCATCTAAACGAGTAACAGAGTAAGCCTCAAAATCATCATCATCAATAGTTCCTAATACATTGACTTGTTCCCCTGGTACTAAACCTAAAAATTGAGTATCTGGTAAATCTGTATCCACTAATATTTGAGTACCATTAGCATCCTGTAGAAGAAACTCATCATTATCAACTAAACCTACTACTGTACCTGAAATAGGGATTCCGGTAAGACTATCGGAACCAAAAACTTGACTAGCTGAAATAGTTGCATCTTCTGGTTCGGGAACAATTTCGACGTCGTTAATGTTTACCCCTGATTGATTAGTGTTGAAAGGTGGGATATCTGCAATACTACCACTACCATTAAAATTTTGGGTAAAGTTACCTCCATTATCCATGAAACCACCAAAAATTCCATTGCTAGAAAAGTCTGGTTGAGTTGGAAAAGAATTTAAGTCGTCAATCATTTTTCATCTCCTGATTTAGATAATTTTAGATTTAAGTGTTCTTTTTGCAGTCAAGTTCTGTTTGAGTTATTAGCTATCCCCTCTAATTTCAGGTTGTTGCTCTTCTTTGATAGTCAAAGAATTAAACGCACTACCGTTATATTTACCACTAGAACTAATTTGGAAGTATGCTAGAGAAAGTGTTCCTAATATCAAAAAAAAAAGAATTGGACACTAAATCCGGTTAATATACACCACACATTAAGTCAACTAAAATCTATATATATCTGGGTTTGATCTACTTAAGATTGTGGTCTATAAGTCGAATTTGGTTACAGTTTCTAGATTAGTGAACAAAAGTAAAAAACTAGAAAAGATATTGCATATTTATTATTTCTTAAGGTTTGAGATTTTTATTTGGGCAAATAGCCATTTGTTCCTACACTTCCCACCTTTCTTACTTTTCCTAAACTCTGCTTTTTTCAGTAAACCCTAGTCAATATCAGTACCTCTTCTTTTTCTGAATACACCACTCATAGTAATACCCGTAACCATCATGAAAATTAATCCGATACCATTTAAAAGTACATAAATAGGTTTAAGATCGTCTCCTAAGTATGAAGCTTGGTGAATTACCATGAAAATTTCTGCTTGCTCTTTAGACATACCAAACCAACTTTTACCAAGTCGATAACCTATTCCTGTGATTACAGTTAGAAATAATGGTAGAAAAACCATCGGTGCTAATATTCGATGCCATTTACGATATTTTTTGTCGTTCATCTTTCTTAAGTTTCCTAGTAAATAAAATTTAAAATTAATCAGTTTTCTATTTGACTAATGCTTCAGAAGTTAGCGACTTCATAGGTTTGAACTTCCCCTAGAAACCAAATTTCTTTGCGTCAGTCCTGTTGAGACCAAATCCGGTTTATATACACCATATATTAATTCAACTACAATCTATATATATTTAGCTTTTGTTAACTTAAAATAGTGGTTTATAAAGTAGTCGAATTTGGTTATGGTTTCTAGATTAGCGAGCAAAAGTAAAAAACTAGGAAAGATATTGCATATTTATTACTTCTTAAGATTTGAGATTTTCGATATGCGATAAATGGCTTAAGTGTTATTTCGGAATTATTTCTACTATTTTATTCGGTGAATTAAGATACTTAAATTCTGAAATTGAAATACTTACAGAGGTTTTAGCATACATTAAATGCCACAAAATGTAGCACATACAAAGTAAAGCTTGACTAAGTATTTATACGTAAACATCGGCAAAAAGTATTGCCAAAACTTTCTGGAGTAGTTAATATAGTTAATAAATAAATCCGGTTCTCACATACTTTTATATTTTCGTATCCTAGGCTCTTAATAGAAAAGAATTAAGAATTTTTCAATTCTTATAAAAAGGTTTTGAGGGTCGGATTTGATATAAAAAAAAACAACGAAATAATAGCTTGGAATAGTAATTTTAGTAACTTGAAGATAAAGTTACTCTCTTCTTATTTCTTTGTAACAAATAGGAAGACTAAATTATTTTGAAAAAGCTATCCATTTCTGCTGCTACCAATACGATCGTTACTTTGCTAAAAGTCTTTTATTACCTAGCTTTTAGCAATCATAAATTCAGTTGAAAATAGTTTTAAAATCTAAGTATAAAAACTGATTCAGGGCCTCAGCATTTACTTTTTGTTTTTATTAATCACAAAGTGCAATTTTCGGAGGCAAATTTAATGAAACTTATTTATCGTGGGACGAGTTATGAATATAATCCCACTAACGTTGAAGGGCTTTCTAGTGTCACAACAGGTAAGTATCGTGGTGTAGAATTTCAGTTCAGCAAAGTTGAAAAAGTACCAGTTATGCAAACACACTATAATTTGACCTATCGTGGGGTGAAATACAACGTTAAACCTAATACCGATTATGTTTTCCCTGCTTCCGGGAAAGTTGGTAGTGTAATTTCCTAAGTTTTATAACTCTAGGGAAAGAAACCCGGTTTCTTGTAAAAACCGGGTTTCTGGGTTCACCCTTGCTACACTCTGCTTTTTTCAGCAAGCCCTATGTAGGGAAAAATGACCATTCGCTCCTGCATTCTCTGTCTTCCGACACTCCTGAAACTCCCGATCGCCTTTCTTAATAATTGGCAGTTTTATGGAAAAGCAAGTCCCCACACCCACCTTACTGCTGACATCAATCTTACCTCCGTGAATCTGAACTAAAGTTTGAGCGATCGCCATACCTAACCCTGTCCCTTTTCGTCGTTCACTTTTGGCCCGCTCGCTCCGCCACAAACGTTCAAATATATGGGGTAATTCCTCTGGAGAAATTCCAATTCCCGTATCTTTCACCGCCACAATTGCTGTTTCATTATCCGCAAACAAAGAAACCGTTACTTTTCCTCCCGTTGGCGTGTATTGCACAGCATTCTCAATTAAATTAGAAAATACCCTTTGTAACTGTTGCCCATTCCCCAAAACCCAGATATCCGAATCAAGATTAGCATTCAGCTCAATTTCTTTTTCTTCTGCTTCAATACTAATAAACTCAATAGTATCCTCCAATATTTCATCTAACGGTAGAGGAATTTTATCCACACTCATCAAAGCTACGGAACCATCTAAACGAGCTAACAACAATAAATCTTCTACCAAACTGGTCATCCGATAACTAGCATCAGCGATGGCCTCTACCTTATTTTTGTCCACTGGAGCGATTCGTTCGGGATGACTTTGCAGAACAGAAATTGAACTCTTAATCACTGTAAGTGGACTTCTTAATTCGTGAGACGCATCAGCAGTAAACTGTTTCAACCTCTCAAAACTCTGAGCAACGGATTGTAGAGATTTATCAGTCAACCAAATTGCCCCCCATGTAGTTAAGCTAACTGCCACCACTCCACCAAATATTAATCCCCATCGCAGTCTTTCCAACTCAACATCCAAAACCTCAGTAACATGACTAGCGCGAATATAGCCAGATAGCACCTTTGTCTCACCTCTTGGAGCTGTGTAATACACTGGCAGAGCTAAACTACGAATCTTGTTTTTTTCTAGAATATGACTAGCATGGTCTAAATTTTCAGATATCGGCCAGTCAACATCCACATCCCCTTCTTGAATTATCAATTTTTGCTCTTCATCAAACCATTCTACACCCTGAGCATAGTAAAGCGGACGGTGTTTGGGAACCGCCAGAGTTCCGTGGCGATCGTATCCTGCTAGTAGGTCGGCAAGTTTGGGATAAGTTTCTGGATAATTACTTTTGTAATGTTGTTCTGCTTCTTTGTCATCATAATCTCCAATTTCTTGTTCCTCAGATTCGTGTTTGACAATTTCTAAGGTTTGAGATGCTGCTTCTGCTAACTGGAGTAAATAGTCATTAAATTGTTGGTTGAGGTTGTAAGCTAACCAACGTTCCACAACTAAAAATGATATGCCCAAGGTGGCTATCATTATTCCTACATAAAAGCGCAAAAGTACTAAGCGTAAAGATTTTAACTGTTGTTTAAAATTAGACATTAGGATTAAGTCGATAACCGACTCCGTAAATATTTTCAATAAAGTTTGCAGGAGCGCCTGCCTTTTTTAACTTAGAGCGCAACCCACGGATATGAACTTTAACCGTTTCTTCTTCTGGAGGATCTTCAAATTCCCAGAGATTATCCAGAATAGCACGACGACTGAGAATACGACTATTACTACGGAGTAATAATTCTAGTAAGGCATGTTCTTTCGGGGTCAGTTGTAATGGTTGTTCGTTATACTTAACTTCACAACTACTAGGGTCAAAATAAAGTCGTTCCCATTCTAAAATAGGAGGTAATGTGGTTTCTTGACGTCTCAATAAAGCGCGGATTCTAGCTAATAACTCTTTTGTGTCAAAAGGTTTAACAACGTAATCATCAGCTCCCACATCTAATCCTAAAACTCGGTCATCGCTGGTATCTTTACCTGTCAGCATTAATATTAATGTCCGGTCTCCAGAATTTCGTAACTGCTGACAAACATTGATACCATTCAGTTTAGGTAAAATTATGTCCAGGACAATTAAATCGTAAGTAAAAGTTTGGGCCAGGTTTAAACCTAATTCTCCATCTTCAGCAATTTCTACAACATAATTGCGATCGCGCAATGCTTCTGAAAGTGCATCGGCAATTTGTCGATCATCTTCAACTAAAAGAATTTTCATAATAAACTGGGAATCATATATAATTCCCCCAACCCCCCCTTTTTTGAAAGGCGGGAATAAGAGAAAAAATACGGAAATTATTTTTTTGTCATATAGAATCCGGTTACAAGTGTATATGTTCATAATTTTATCTACACTTCAATCTCCCCATCTCCCCATTTCCCTATTTCCCCATCTCCCCATCTCCCCATCTCCCACAACTATATAACGAGTATTCAACCGGATTTTATATCAAAGGTACATCTTCTAATTTTACAGCAGTTTTCAAGCACAGTAGGGACGTTGCATAAGAAAAATACGAAACGTCCCTACTAGGTTATCATTTTTTTATGTGGTTTATTGACCTGAAAACTGCTGTATAGAACCCATTTGAGATTTACTTAAGAAGAGTTGGGGAAATGGTTGATATGCAGCTATTTTTCTACCTTTTTCCCTATTCTATTTCTGAATCTCCCCTCCAGGGAGGGGTTAGGGGTGGGTTGTCTTCCGCTATCGTAGAGAAATTATCAATTCTTCTTTCCTGTTCCCTATTACCTCCATACCTATTTAGATGTCTATTGATTTCCCAAGTCCTGAGACCTTGCCATTGCTGCCAAGACAGCTTCAATGATAGCAGAACGAAAACCACAACTTTCTAACTCCGCAATACCACTAATAGTCGTTCCTCCAGGACTTGTCACCCGGTCTTTTAACTGTGCAGGATGTATTCCCGACTCCTGTAATAAAACCGCTGTTCCCAAAATAGTTTGCAATGCCAATTTGTAAGCGATCGCTCTAGGCAAACCAGCACAAACTCCCCCATCTGTCAAGGATTCTATAAAAATACATACATAACCAGGTCCAGAACCAGATAACGCTGTAACCGCATCCATTAAATTTTCTGGTACTTCCACCACCTGACCTACAGATTCAAAAATGCGAGTTGCTAACTCCTGGTGTTCTGGTTTCACATTATGTCCCGCAGAGATAGCGCTCATACCTACACCCACTGTTGCCGGAGCATTAGGCATCACCCTAACCACAGGTTGTCCGGGAAAAGCTGCTTCCAACTTGTGTAAAGATACACCTGCCATAATTGAAATTAGTAAAGGTAAAGTTGTTGTATGACTACCAACTTGCCAGTCTCCTAATTCTGATATAACACTATCAAATATTTGAGGTTTAACTGCTAACAAAAAAGCCTCCGTTGCACTCGTAACTACTAAGTGATTATCTGTAGTTACTTCTACACCGTATTCTTGTGTTAAAAAATCTCTCCTTTGTTGCTGTGGATCGCTGACTAAAATTTCTGATGGTTGATAAAGCTTTTGTTGCAATAGACGAGATAACAAAGCCTCTCCCATTACCCCACCACCGATTAAACCTAATTTAGTAGTTGCCATTTTTGAACGTAAAAAATATTATAAATAAATAGGACTTACGCATCAACGCTATTGGTGGTAGTAGATTTACACACCTTAAATGGTGTAATAGATGTAGGTTGGGTTGTTTCGCCCTCCGCGACATGGAAAGCGGAGCATTCCCTATAGGAAAACGCGCACTTCGTTCCCTAGTATAGAACGTAGCTTGCTTCTGTGCAGGAGTAACCCAACAAAAATTTTGCTCCCCTACTCTTCTACTCCCCTACTCCCTAATCCACACTCATTAGCTGTGTCTCTCCAGTAGGGTGTGTTTCGCTGCGCGACATGAAAAGCGCACAACGCACAACGCACCAATACTATATATAGTGCCTTTGCGTAAGTCCTGATCAACTGAGGAATTAGTAATAGAATGTACTAAACATTATTCAAAAATATATTCTCATTAAAAAGTTATATTTTTGTTTGATCCAGGACTTAGACAGAAACCGAGTTTATGAAATAAATTTCGTGGTTTGAACAACAATAACCAACGCAATAAACCCAGTTTCTTGGTTGCTTTGCCTAAGCCATCCAAAGTGAAACTATCATCCCAATTCCAACCATGACGTGCTACAAAGCGCGTGTTTAGCTAGTCAGGTTTTTTGTGAGTTATTTGGGTAGAGTTCTGTTTTCAATCCTAGTACCATGATTATCAATCTTTCTAACAACTTGAGCGACTTCCTCTTGTCATCCCAGTAATAGTTTTTGTGTTTTTTTGATCTAGAACCGTAAAGCCTAGCTGAAAAAACTGTGATTATTTCTAGTACATCTTGAGCGAGTTCTTCTTCAAAACTTGGTTGTTCACCTTTGTTAATAATAACTATCTCAATCCCCTGGAGTTCGCAAAAAGAAAAGACTAAGTTCAGCACCAAAACTTAACAATCTATCCTTATGGGTTAATACTAATCGCTTAGTTTGCTTTCTTAAGATTTTTTCTAATAGTTTTTGCAACCCCTTTTTGCGATAGTTCATGCCAGAGCCTAAGTCTTTAATTATCTCAAATCTCCACCTTTGGCAGCACAACTAAGTTTCTAGCATTGCCTGTTGGCTTTCTAAATCTACTTTTTGGTCGTGACTACTGACTCTAGCATAACAAATAGTAGGACTGTCTCCATTTCCTAAATTGATAAGTTTAGAGGAATCATAGAATTTAGTACCAGCTTGACTTTTTCGATCTGGTATCAGTTCTCCAGACAATTCCCATTTTCGGAGCGTATCAATGGACACTCCTAATAGTTTTGCTGCTGCACCTATCTTAATGAATCTATTAGTCATCATTATCAGTTTTACAACATAATCATAAGATTATAATAGATTATGTCAAGCTGTTATTTACCCTGTTATTATAACTTTTGTTTAGAAACCGGGTTGATCGAGAAAATTCCGTGATTAAAAAAATCAGGACTTAGACAGAAACCGAGTTTATGAAATAAATTTTTTGGTTTTAACAACAATAACCAACGGAATAAACCTGGTTTCTTGGTTGCTTTGCATAAGTCCTGAAAATAATAATCAGGACAATAAACCCAGTTTCTAGTTGAGACGTATAAGTTGTGTTAATTTTAAACTTATACCCAAAATCCTTTTTCTACTGCATCATTTGGATTTGTTCAGGTTGCCAAACTTGAGACCCAGAGTTGGCTACACGAGGACGTGGTTGACTCTGTGGTGTTTCGTTAACTATACCTGCTTGAGTTCTAACTTGGACACAGCTTGGTGTAAACAGAAAAATACTTTCTCCAATCCGTTCTTGATGACCATCAAGAGCATAAGTACCACCTGCCACAAAGTCCACTGCTCGTTGAGCTTGGTCTGGGTCCATAACTGTTAAATTTAAAACCACAGATTTACGCTCTCTTAAGGCCCGAATTGCTTGAGGCATTTCTTCAAAAGTTCGTGGTTCGAGGACTACAACTTCTGACATTCCATTTAAAGCGCCTGGCATTCCAATTACATTATTCATAGGTGATCCAATTCCAGATTCTTGTTTAACAACTCCAGTCGTACCTGTGCTAGTATTAGATGATGTTGCAACAGCAGCCCGATTTCTTAATCGACGGTTACTGCGACTTTCCTCCTCAGCAGGTACAGCAGCAGGAGGTTGCTGTTGGGGAGGATAAACGCTTTGATGCTGTTCTCCTTCCATTTCATCGTAATCATATTCGTACTCAACTTGTTCGTTGAGTCCCACAAAATCTCGTAGTTTGGAAAAAAGGGTATTCACAGTTAAGATTCTCCGATACTATTTCGTTAACAACTGTATTAGTATTTGTTAACAAATACACACTTGGACTAAATTAAAGTGAGAGTGTATCTACCAAATGTTTGAGACCCTAAAAATCTAGAGAGCTTAATTTTAATATCTCTTCAGAAATGAAAATTGGGCATATAATATATTAATTTAGATCACCCACCACATGTAAAGATAAATCCACCCATGTTTTCAGCCTCTCAACCTACCTGGTAGTGTACTATATTTTTACTTTTTAAGTTGTATTTGATATAATATCAGGCTATTTAATCCTCCTCTCACCAAATAAAGTTCTACCCAGTCTTATCATAGTAGCACCAGCAGATATGGCTAAATTATAATCTCCTGACATTCCCATTGACAGTTCTTGCATTTTTATATTAGACAATTTTTTTTGGTTAATTTCCTGGGCTAATTTCTGGGTTGTCTCAAATACAGATAGAGTCTGTAAATCTTCTAATCCTTGGGGTGGAATCGCCATTAAACCTTGAATATTCAAGTTTTGAAATTGATTTAACTCTGTTAAGTCACTCATTAAATCTGGTATAGTCCACCCACTTTTGTTATCATCGGGCAAAATTTTAACTTGTAGGCAGATATTAGGACTACAAGATAATTCTTCTGCTATAGTGTTAAGACGTTTGGCCAGTTTTAAACTATCTACAGAATGAATCCATTGAAATTGCTTCAAAGCTTTTATGGCTTTGTTACTTTGCAAATGGCCAATTAAATGCCAGGTAATATCTGGTAAATTTTGTAGTTGAGCTTGCTTTGTTTCTGCTTCTTGAACTCTATTTTCTCCAAAATCTCTTATTCCTGCTTGATAAGCAGCACGAATAGTATCAACTGATACTTGTTTAGTTACGGCGATTAACCGTACTGACTTAGGTAAGTTAGAGCGAATGTTAGTAATACGTTCAGCAATGGACTCAGCTATTGTCTCTTGACTCCTATTCTCACTCATAAAACTTTTTCAGTAAACTTTAAGTAAGGCTGGCTGATTAAATATCAAAGCACTATTCAATAGAAGAATTTTAGGTTCTGATTTCTAGGGAACCGTAAAAGTACCTTCTTTTTGTCTGATGGAGCGGCAAAATTGAGCCTAAACGGAGTAATTATGACAGAAAAATTAAGGGGAAATTATGAATGACCACTTATTTCTACAACTTCTCTAAATCCTAACTCTTAACTACTCCCTACTCCCTACTCCCTAACTCAGCCAAGCAGTTATTATTGAAAAGTATTTTTGTGAACTATCTGTAGTTTTTGGTAATCAGTCACTTGACCATTACGACGTAGATGGCGAAGACGAACTTCTACCATTAATCGTGCTTCAGAGCGACCCACTGGTTCAAATTTTATACCAGTTGTTTCATAAGTTACTAAAAAGAATAAGCGTTGAGCATAGAGGGTAGTAAATAATTCTTGCTTGTCTTCAACTAAGCACACCCTATATAACAAGCCAAAATTAGGATGGTTCATGTAAGTTTCGTTGGTCATTTAGGCTTCAAATCAGCAGATAATCATAAAATTTACATATTGTTTAGTGGCCTTTGTCAATTGACAGACCCTAGTATTTTAGATTTTAGACTTTCTGTTCAACCAGAAAATCTTATATTTTGTGAAATACTTTAAGTAGTGGATGAATATATCCAGAAAAAAGAAAATTTATATATAAAGATTATATTTTCTCAAAATTGTGATTGTTTGACATTAATTTATTCAGTCTCAATCGGCAATTTTGATCTGAAAAATATCAATAACATTAATTGGAAACTTAAATTAAGTATTCCACAGCTCTTTTAACTAGAATTATACTTCACTATGCAATAATATCAGATAATTACTTATCTTAGATTAAGAATATAGCAATCATATTTGATTTGTGTACAAAATTCAAAAGCTTTTAGGGAACAGGGAATGGGGAACAGGGAACAGGTGGGAGTTTGAGTTTTTTTATTTACTTTTTGATATTTTGCAACCAATTTAGGATTATTATTATAGATAAGAAATTATGCCTGAAAAAAAGTTGTAGGGGTTTGGTCTTCCAACCCAAATGAAAATGGGATTTGGAAACCAAACCCCTACAGTAGGGTTTACTGAAAAAGTCTAAGTACCATTAATAAAGCTTTTATAGCACATCAGAAACAATAACTTATAGTTGATAGCTAACGGCTAAATGGTTACCTGTCAATGCTTTGATATTTAATTAGCCAACTCTAATTATTAATAATTAACAATTAACAATTAATTATTAATTATTGAAATTGAAGCATATATTATTTGTAAGCATTTACTGCGTAATGCTGCGCCAGCAGCGGTCAGCTATTAGCCATCAGCTAAAAGAGGAATTAGTCTTCAAAGAAAATTAAAAGTCCGACACGAAAAATATGATCAGCTAAATTTGTAAGTTATTACTTTCATGTATTTTTTCGCGCAGGATAATCCAGGAAAAGCTGATATCTGAATGCTAATAGCTGAATGTTTATTATTATTTATTTTAACTTTGTCCTCCCCAGACTAACCTAATCCACCAGAATAAGCCTAAACTAATTAATACTATCCAGTCAAATACTTTTAATTTTAAATCATGCCATTCTACTCTATGTTGGTCAGCAGTTGTAAAACCTCTGACTTTCATGGCACTAGCTATTTGATATGCTCGTAAAAGTAAATTTTCTAATAATCTTTCTACTACTATTAACCATACTTGAGAAGTTTGTTTAAATCCTAGTTTTTTCCAGTTAATTGCTCTAGTTCTAACGGAACGAATTAAATTTTGAATTTCTTCTAAAACTAGAGGTATAAATCTTAAGGATAGAGTTAGAGTTAAACTTATTTCGGTCACGGGTAATTTTAATTTATTTAGAGGTTTCATTAAGTCTTCGATACCTGCTGTAATTTCTTCTGAAGCTGTGGTTAAAAGATATAGGTTAGTACTATAAATTACTGTAAATAATAGGGTGGCAATCCGAACTCCTAAATCTAAAGAATGACGGGTTATAGTAATAGGATTTTGTTGAAAAATGATGTAACTATAGGAAGTTGGTTGAGGTAGTTCAGTTAATTTTGGTGTTTGAGAAATAGCTTCTTCAGGAGTTTCTTTTCCTAGCAAACCAAAGAAGTTTTTCCAAGTTTTTGATTCTGGTTTTGGTGGTAAATTAGCAGTTTCTTGAGCAAAAGCTAATTCATCTTTTGGTAAACGAGGTTGATAATTAATTGCTAATCCATCAGGAGCGATCGCTGTACTCATTAAAAAGATTAAAGTACAGAACATTAGTAGCCAACCCATTTGTTTTTTCCAAACTCGTAAAGGTATTGAGGCAGTAAATGTCAATATAATTAGAATAGCTACTAATATTAATCGCCAAATTGAACTTGCTAATACTGGACTAACCAGAAAACTCATTAACCAAATTAGTTTAACTCTAGGGTCGAGTTTATGTAACCACGTTATGGGTTTTTCTAAATATAATCCCAGGGGAAGTGAGCGTAATAAATCCATATTAAATAATACAAGGAAGAAGTAATTTCAGTTATCAGTTATCAGTTATCAGTTATCAGTTATCAGTTAGCTTCCTATAGTCGGAACTACATTAACAGTAAGAAGGAGGCAGGAGGAAGTAAGAAGGAGGCAGGAATATTTTATATTAAAATTCATAGGGTTTTTCAAACTTGTGAGGTAGATAAAAAAAGTGAAATTCTTACCTGTTTCTTGTTCCCTAAAAGTACCAGGATTTCTATACACAAATCAAATAGGATTGCTATAGTATTTAGAAATAGAAAATTCAAGTATAGCAAAGTTTTTGAGAATTGGTATTATACAACTTGAAATAAGAATGATATACAAGGAAGTTAAAATCCAAAAGCCATAGGATAAAATTGCTAATATTTATGATGTACGCTGGCGTAATTATATCATTAATACTCTGACTTTTCTCTACAATTGAGAGAAAATTATGCCCCAAGCAATAATTTTAGATGTTGCTTGGGGAACCGGATCATTTGAAAGATTATTGCTAGAAAAAAATCCCATACAGAAAATTTTAGTAATTGATATATCGGAAAAAATGTTAGACTTTGCTAGACCAAAATATAGTGCTTTTTCTAATGTCAAATTTCAACAAGCTTCAGTTCGTTAACTACCATTGAGCAGCGATTATTTTGATGCATTTGTATGTGTTAATTCTTTTCATTTTTTTGACAAACATCTATTAGCATTACCAGAAATTAAACGGGTATTTAGCAATTAATAATTAACAATTAATAATTAATAATTGCTCCTTCTTCAAAGAAGGGGATTGACTAATCATGAAAATTTTTGATTTATTCCCTTAAAAGGGGAGGCTTCCAGGGGTGAATTGTTGAATGAATAATTATTGACTATCAACTATTAATTATTAATTATTTGGTAAAACCTAATGGCAAAGTAATAATTCTTGACTGGAACCAAGATTATTTTTTTGTAAAATTTTCGACTGGTTCTTACAAATTTTCAATTCTGCTCATCAACAATTAGATCGGTTCTTAGTATCTGCTCATTTTAAAATACATAATACAACTAAATTTTGTCTAGGAGTTCTTTGGGGAATGATCGTTGTTACAGCTATACCCATAAAATTCCAGGGTTAAGTAATTTGAAAATTATTTACCTTTATCAATGACGTTGTTAATAACTGGCAGAGTATGACCAAGTTTTAATCCTATTAAAGTCCAATCTTTTAAGGTAGAGCTTATTAGAAATGTGATTCCTATATTACACATTAAGCAATTTGTCAATCAAAAAATATAAAAATTATTAACAGGACTTATGCAAAGGTACTATATATAGCGTATCGGTGCGTTACGAGATACGCTTTACATGTCGCGTAGCGTTTCGGCGCTTGAGCCGACATATAAAGCGCACAACGCACAACGCACCAAGACACTTTTTTAGGAAAATATTCAACAAAAATACTTACTTAATTGTTAAATTACTATGAGTTTATCCTAAATTATGACTCTTGAATTATGACTCCTGATCCTGGCTTTCGCACTACTTTTTGTGGTGTTGAATTGATATCTTGTAGTACAAAAGTTGTGATCGCTACTTTCATGCAACAAAGCCGTTATGAGGTAAAGAGATCGCGGGCAAGATGCCCGCACTACTAGACTGACACATCTAAAACAGTACATCACAACAGATTCCCAATCGAGAAAATCCGTGTATCCGTGCCCAAATCCGTGTCGAGCTGCTCCCTCTTAATAATAATTCTGGATCGCCTTCACCTCCAACGCTCCCGACTTCAACGCTCTAATCGCGGCTGCCGTTGCTTTTGCGCCCGCAATAGTGGTAATCAAAGGTATCTTATAATCCAACGCACTGCGCCGAATCTTAATCCCATCTGCACGCCCCTCTTCCCCAGAAGGAGTCATAATAATTAACTGAATGATGCCATTTTTAATACCATCCAAAACATTAGGTCGCCCTTCATGCAGTTTCAACGTCAAACCCACATCTAAATCATAAGAACGCAATACCTTCCGAGTTCCGACCGTCGCCACCACTTTCAAACCCAAATCAATTAAATCTTTAACTATAGGTACAACTGCTTCCTTATGGCGATCGCTCATCGACACAAACACTGTTCCCTGCAAAGGTAGCTTTTGTCCTGCGGATAACTGCGCTTTAGCAAAAGCTTTACCGAAGTCAACATCAATCCCCATCGCTTCTCCAGTGGAACGCATTTCCGGTCCTAACAAAGTATCCGTACCAGGAAACTTGGTAAATGGTAATACTGCTTCTTTCACAGAAACGTATTCAGGTATTTGTTCCTCCACAAAACCCAACTCCTCCAGTGTTTTCCCAGACATCACCAGCGACGCCATTTTTGCCAAAGGTATTCCGATTGCTTTAGAGACAAAAGGTACTGTCCGGGATGCGCGAGGGTTTGCTTCCAAAATATATACCGTTTCCCCTTGCACCGCAAACTGAATATTCATCAACCCAATCACATTCAACGTTTTTGCCAGAGCAACAGTCCATTCCCGGATTGTTTCCACCGCAGCAGGAGCTAAACTTTGAAAAGGAATCGAACACGCAGAATCACCAGAGTGAATACCCGCTTCTTCAATATGTTCCATGATGCCACCGATAACAACTTTACCTGTAGCATCAGCAATAGCATCCACATCTACCTCAATAGCATTTACCAAAAATTGGTCAATTAAAATAGGATGTTCTGGTTCCACCTGTACCGCAAACTTCATATAACGTTCCAACTCTTGGTCAGAATAAACAATTTCCATTGCTCTACCTCCCAAAACATAGGAAGGTCGGACCACCACCGGATAACCAATTTTCTGGGCAACTGCCAACGCTTCCTCAAAACTACGAGCAAGACCGTTTGCTGCTTGACGGATATCTAAATCTCGTAAAATCTTTTCAAACCGTTCCCGGTCTTCGGCAGCATCAATAGAATCTGGAGAAGTACCCCAAATTTTGGTTTCAGTTTCTGCTTCCTCCAAATATTTTTGCAGGGGAACCGCTAACTTCAAAGGTGTTTGCCCACCAAACTGAACAATAATCCCTACCGGTTTTTCTGCCTCAATAATATTCAACACATCCTCCTTAGTCAGAGGTTCAAAATAGAGGCGATCGCTCGTATCATAATCAGTCGATACAGTTTCGGGATTAGAATTAACCATTATGGTTTCAAACCCATCCGCTCCCAAAGCATAACTAGCGTGACAGCAACAATAATCAAATTCTATTCCCTGACCAATACGGTTAGGTCCTCCTCCCAAAATCATTACCTTTCGTTTTTCCGACGGCAAAACCTCTGACTCTTCCTCATAAGTAGAATAATAATAAGGTGTTAGCGCCTCAAACTCTGCCGCACAAGTATCCACCGTCTTATAAACAGGTTTAACTCCCAAACTCAACCGATAACTTCTGACTATATCCTCAGTGCTTTTCATACAATAAGCAATTTGGCGATCGCTAAAACCCAGTCGTTTAATATCCCACATCTGCTCTTTTGTCAACTTATTCAAAGGAGTACGTTTAATCAATTTTTCTGTCTCCACCAACTCCTGCATTTTATCCAGAAACCAAATATCTATTCCCGTAAACTCATAAATTTCTTCTACAGTCATTCCCATCAACAAAGCATGACGCACTGTAAATATCCGCTCTGGGTTTGGCGTCCTTAACCCCGATCTTACCTGTTCCAAACTAGGTAACTTTTCCCAGCGATCGCCACCAAAACCAGCTCTACCCGTTTCCAAAGATCGCAAAGCTTTTTGAAACGACTCCTGAAAAGTTCTACCTATTGCCATCGCCTCCCCAACCGACTTCATCTGAGTAGTCAGCACTGCTTGGGAACCAGGAAATTTCTCAAAAGCAAACCGAGGAACTTTCGTCACCACATAATCAATAGTAGGTTCAAAACTCGCAGGCGTCTTTTTCGTAATATCATTGGGAATCTCATCCAAAGTGTAACCAACCGCCAACTTTGCCGCCATTTTGGCAATGGGGAAACCAGTTGCTTTTGACGCCAAAGCAGAAGAGCGACTCACCCGTGGGTTCATTTCAATCACAATCACATCCCCAGTTACCGGGTTCACCGCAAACTGAATATTTGACCCCCCAGTTTCCACACCTATTTCCCGAATAATTTTAATCGAAGCATCCCGCAATCGTTGATATTCCTTATCCGTCAAAGTTTGCGCCGGAGCAACAGTAATGGAATCTCCCGTATGTACCCCCATTGGATCTATATTTTCAATCGAGCAAATAATCACCACATTATCTGCCAAATCTCGCATTACTTCCAGTTCGTATTCCTTCCAACCAATCAGAGATTTTTCCACTAAAATTTGCGACACCGGACTCGCATCGATCCCCCCTTGTGCCATCATTTCATATTCTTCTTGATTATAGGCAATACCACCGCCTGTCCCTCCCAAAGTAAAAGCAGGACGAATAATTAGAGGAAATGTTCCTATTTCTTGAGCGATCGCCTTAGCCTCTTCCAAATTACTAGCAATACCCGATGGACAAACCTGGACACCTATTCGGCCCATTGCTTCCTTAAACAATTGACGGTCTTCGGCCATTTCAATCGCTGGTAATTTTGCCCCAATTAAGTCCACACCATATTTGGCCAAAGTACCATTTTTAGCCAGAGAAACTGCTAAATTTAAAGCAGTTTGACCGCCCATGGTTGGTAATAGGGCATCTGGTCTTTCTTTGGCTATAACTTTTTCTAAAAGTTCTGGAGTTAGAGGTTCAATGTAGGTGCGTTCGGCAATTTCTGGGTCTGTCATAATTGTGGCCGGATTGGAATTTACTAGCACTACCTCAAATCCTTCTTCCCGAAGAGCCTTACAAGCTTGAGTTCCACTATAATCAAATTCGCAGGCTTGACCAATTACAATTGGACCAGAACCAACCAGTAGGATTTTACGTATATCTTGGCGTCGTGGCATAGGTTTCTATCTAGATATTGTTTGAAAATTAAGAGTTGATCCAGAGTATTTTAATGGTTAGCGTAGTAATTGTGTTACTATACATAGACCAACTTTATATTTGGAAATTTATTAAAGATAAGTTTTAAATACTTTTACATAAATAACCATTCAGAATTCAGCAGTCAGGTATCAGCCACTAATTCATTGCTTTTTGAGCAGTGATTAGTATTGATAAATTTAAGGATAATTAAAAGTTTTGGAAAAAACTGACCTTGATGAAGGAGAGTATATATTCATTCTTTAGGAAATAGCTAAAAGCTGATTTCTCATAGCTGGATGCTGACTTTAATACTAATCAGAAAAATTAATAGTAAATGATTAATTTTTAATTACTTAACCTTTCTATATTATGGTTAATTAATCTGACTTGATATATAAATTTCCACAATTCTGAAGTAGATTTATAATCCCCCTAAGAAAGACGGAAATTTGAAGAGTCTACTACTTCCAAAGAAGAGAGGTGGGAAGATATAGAACTGTACCTCATACATTAAAGAGCTGCTATAAAAGTCAGAATTAATAATTTTAACTTTTGAGCAAAAAATACAGTGTATTTCGGATCAATGAGGTATAAGTTTTAATCGTAAAACTATTGTAGTGTCGGCATCTTTACCACGATAAATGTACCTCATAATAACAAGAAGTGCTGTAAGGTTTCGGACTTCCCCTTTTAATAGGATCAAAGTAACAAATTTCAGTATTTACAGCTTTTTACTTCAGTAAAAGTTACTGAAAAAGCTGATAACTGAAAAAGCTGATAACTGATAACTGATAACTAAAAAGATATGCCCAGAAATCCTGATGAATTTGCTATACACCTATTTTTAGAAGGTGGTGCTCGTGAAGAAGTACGTTTCTTGACTCTGAAAGATTTTCAAACCTGGTACAGTGGTGTTATAGTTCCCAAACATGACTCTCGAGAATTTGTCAATGTACCTATTAAGACTATTCAAGGAGAATATATGGTGGTTCGCCCTTCTGCTATAATTGCCATTCGGGTAGAACCTATATTTAACTCCAGTGTGGATAGATTTTAAATGAACTCTTTAGTTATAGGCATTGATATAGGCGGAACATCTATTAAATTCGGGTGTTTTAGTCAAGATGGAGTATGTCATAAATCTTTGACTGTGCCAACTCCTCAACCTGCTACACCCAAAGCAGTTATTGATGTAATAGAGGAAACAATATCTGTTCTTAGAAAAGAACCACAATTAGAAAATTTGGGACTTATCCAAGGAATAGGTATTGGAGTCCCTGGTCCTGTCGATCCTAAGGGTAAAACTTCTATAATAGCAATTAATTTAACAGATTGGCAAGATGTTCATTTAGCAGAATCTTTAGAAAAAAAGACTGGTTTACCAGTAATTCTAGCTAATGATGCTAACTGTGCTGGTGTAGGAGAAGCTTGGTTAGGAGCTGGTAGTCAGTTTAAAAATATGATAATGTTGACTTTAGGGACTGGTGTCGGCGGAGCTATTATTTTAGATGGTCAATTATTTGTCGGTCATACTGGTACCGCTGGAGAGTTGGGGTTAATAACTTTAAACCCTGATGGACCTAAATGTAATAGTGGAAATAATGGTTCTTTAGAACAATATGTTTCGGTTCAAGCAGTTCGTCGAGATACAGGAAAAGAACCTTTAGAATTAGCTAATTTGGCTTTAGCTGGAGATAAGTTCGCTTTAGAATATTGGCAAAATTATGGAAAACTTTTAGGAGCAGGACTAGCAAGTTTAATTTATATTTTAACTCCAGAAGCAATAATTATTGGTGGGGGGATAAGTGCTGGTTCAGAACTTTTTTTACCTACAACTAAAGCAGAAATAGAACGACGAGTTATTTTTAGTTCTCAGTGGGGTTTACAGTTATTAACTACTAAATTAGGTAATCAAGCTGGTATTGTGGGAGCTGCTAAATTAGCTTTAATGAATAATGAATAATGAATAATGAATAATGAATAATGGATAATTACCTTTTCCTAAAAGCTATACTTTATAAAAAACTCCTAAAATGCTTTCAAATGCAATCATTTTATAGATAAAAGTTTGACCAACTTTAGGTTGGAAAAAGTACCAGCTTTTAGGTGAAAAAGGTTAAAAAAGTTAGGGAAAAAGGATTCAGTAGAGCAGAAAAATTAAGAGAGAATTTTTCTGTACGGACGTGGCATAAGGACTTCCCTACTCTTCCATAACTCCGATTCCTCCTAACCTAAATTCCCCTCCTGGGATGGTTTAGGGGTGGGTTTGCTCCCTACTCCCTAAAAAAAATAGAATAGAAAAAACACTTTTTCAGCAAGCCCTAATTATTAATTATTAATTATTCATTGATAAAGAACATCCAGTTACTTTCTTGATAAATTCCGAAACTTTTTGATAAGCTTCTTTATCCCTATTCGGATTAATAATAATATCTTTTTTACTATCTGGTAACCAGAAAGTTATCCGACCATTAGGTTCGCCAACAAATGTAGTAATACAGCTTAAATCTATTAACCATTCTTGACGTTCATAAATAATTTTTACCCACCATTCATTATTAGTTTGCTCCCCTGTTTCAATCTTTTTTTTTAAATAAAATAGAACTGACTGATAGTCATGTTCACAATTTTGCTTGTTTAATGTAATTTCCTGACTGCTATTTGGCAGCCAAAAAGTTATCCGCTTATTTTCTTGACAAAAAAAAGCAGTAATACTATCAATATCGATCAAGTATATATTTCTTTCATAATTTATTTTAATCCAGTAGGCCACAAGTTCCCCCTCAGAGAAGCTCTCTCTGATTTCTTGCATTTCCTTACATCCTGCAAGTTATCCTAACTAAAAGTTTAATAAACATTATTTATTTACTTTTGATATTGTCAGTCACTACCCAATAAAAAATATGGATTCTTTAGCAAAATTTTAGCATAAATTCCTACTAAAATTTAAGGCATAATAGATAATAAAAACTATCTCTCAAATGAATCAGTCCAGTAGTTTAGTAGTGGACTCACACAGCTAATTTATGGGAATAGATTTTAGGTGAAAGCTTTCACAGATCAGGGTTATCGCTCAATCATAATGCACCATTTTAGATGTAGGTTGGGTTGAGGGACGAAACAAGGGCAAAAACCTTTCTCCCCTACTCCCTCACCCTCCTACTCCCTAATGCACTATTTTATTGAGGTAAACAATCCACTACTACTAATGTACTATTTTAGGTGAAACAATTTACTACTACTTACTAACTACTTTCTCTTGAGCAACTTCCGCATTATTTACAGGCAAATTATCACACTTTTGTTGTTGAATAGCTGCTTGAAAAAAACTATAAAATAAAGGATGAGGACTACTAGGGCGAGATTGAAATTCTGGATGAAATTGAGTACCAATAAAAAAAGGATGAGAAGGAAGCTCAATAATTTCTACTAACCTACCATCAGGAGATGTTCCACTTACAACATATCCAGAATCTAATAACAAATTTCGATAAGCATTATTAAACTCATATCTATGACGGTGGCGTTCATAAATTACTTCCTGCTGATAAATTTTCAAAGCTAATGTATTGGCTTGAAGACGACAAGGATAAAGTCCAAGTCGCATAGTACCACCTAGATCTACAACGTCTTCTTGTTCCGGCAATAAATTAATCACTGGATTTGGCGTTTTACAGTCAAACTCAGCACTATGAGCAGCATCTAACTTTACTATATTTCTTGCCCATTCAATAACTGCACATTGCATTCCCAAACATAACCCCAAAAAAGGAATTTTATTTACTCTAGCATATTCAACTGTAGATATTTTACCATTAATACCTCTTATGCCAAACCCACCAGGAACAATAATTCCATTAATATTGTCTAGATATTCTTTAGCTCCCTTACCCTCCACATCCTCAGCATTTACCCAACGTATATTTAAGTCCATATTAACAGCGATCGCTGCATGACGTAATGCTTCTACCACTGATAAGTAAGCATCACTTAATTGAATATATTTACCTACAATAGCAATTTCTACAGTAGTAGATAATTGGCCTTGATTAGTCTTCATCCCTTCTTTGTCTTTATGATAAAGACGATTGACCAAAGTTTGCCATGGACCAAGATTTGGTTCACGTTGCTCCATGTTTAATAATTCTAGAGCTTGAACTGCCAATCCTTCTATCTCCAACATTAGAGGTACTTCATAAATACTTTCAGCATCTTGAGATGTAACTACAGATTCTACAGGTACATCACAAAACTCGGACATTTTTTCCTTCAAACCTTGACTAAGTTGGCGATCACAACGACAGACCAAAATATCTGGTTGAATACCAATCGAGCGTAACTCTTTAACCGAGTGTTGAGTCGGTTTAGTTTTCATTTCTCCAGCAGAAGAAATCCAAGGAACTAAAGTAACATGGATATACAAAACATTATTTCGTCCTACATCTTTGCGAAATTGCCGAATAGCTTCTAAAAATGGTTGAGACTCAATATCTCCTACTGTACCCCCTATTTCTGTAATTACCACATCGGGGTTAGAATTTCTAGCTACTCTATGTATTCTTTCTTTAATTTCGTTGGTAATATGGGGAATAACCTGAACAGTCCCTCCTTGATAGTCCCCTCGTCTTTCTTTATTTATTACTGCTTGATAAATTGAACCTTGGGTGACACTATTGAGGCGAGACATTGAGGTATCTGTAAATCTTTCATAGTGGCCTAAGTCTAGGTCAGTTTCTGCCCCATCTTCTGTAACGAATACTTCTCCATGTTGGAAGGGACTCATTGTTCCGGGGTCTACATTTATATAGGGGTCTAGTTTCAGGATGGACACGGAATAATCCCTTGATTTTAGCAAACGACCTAAGCTTGCTGCTACTATTCCTTTACCAATACTGGAAACTACTCCACCAGTTATAAATACAAATTTAGTCATAGATTTTTAAGAAGGAAGAAGGAATAAGAAATAAGGAAAGTAAGTGAGTTTATTCTATAATTTTAAGAGCTATTCTAATAGTCTATAATTTTAAGAGCTATTCTAATAGTTCAATACTATAGGAGTTTTGGTCTTATTTGAACAGCATTGATTTTTTTAAGAAGGAAGAAAGAATCAGGAAGAAGGAAATAACTAAGTGAGTTTATTCTATAATTTTAAGAGCTATTCTAATTCTAATAGTTTAATACTATAGGAATTTTGTTCTTACTTCCACAGTATTTCCTCATAACTTATATGGCACTACTCAATAAGTTATAATATTTCTCTATTGCCTATTTCTATTTATAACTTACAGCAGTTTCCGCCCGTTATGAGGTAAAGTTGTTTTTCTTCTTTTCTATTCCCTGTTCCCTCAAAGCTAAAATTTAGCTTTAATAGTAAAATAATAATCTCCACCAGGTTCTAGTTGATAATCCCATTTTTCAAGAAACCTACCCAAAGGTTCTTGAATTAAGGCGCGACCTTGAGAAGGCTGAATAGAAAGAGTTTTTCCTTGTTTAAAACGCCATTTAAAATACCAACCAAAAGAACCTGCACTAACCTCTCCTTCGATAGTGCCTTTTTGCCAAGACTGGCGAGTTACTCTAACATAAGCAATAGTTTCTGGTAAACTTTTAGAACTCATTATTACCAATGAATAATTGATAATGGATAATTGATAATTAATCTGTTCAGTATCAAACCTTTCCTAATACTAATCACGGATAATTAGGGTTGACTGATTAAATCTAAAAGTATTAACAGATCAAGTTGAAATCTTTAATTATGGGTGACACAAAGTGCCAAGAAATTACTAAATTAATCTTTAAAACTCTAGATTTTTCTGAGTCAAACTTGAAAAAATTAACACTTGCAAATATTGCCTATTGCCCCCATACCTATTCCCTAAACTCACCAACAGACTTTTTTTCTGCAAACCCTAATTATTTTTGAGCATAATTATCCATCATCAATTAATGGAGAAATTCAAAAAAGGGAATACTTAAGTAGGGACAATCTTTGCTTTTTATTTTCTTATTTTTTGGCAAAATCCTGGTCTTCATAACTACAAAAAAAGTTAACACAGCATTATTTTAGTATTAAAATTAACTCTTGAGCCAAAATCTCTATAATTTCACTCTTTATCAAAAGTCTTGAAAATACTTTTCAAGTAGTTAATTAATCTTCTGATAAGGTAATAGTTCTATTGTTATAAAGACTCATAGCTTTTGCAACTCCTTGTTTGAGAGAAACTTCCACCGTTTCTACAACTAAATCTAACATTTGAGTCATTAATTTGCTTTCTGTAGAACTAAACTTTCCTAAAACATGACTAATAGTTTTTGGGTCTCCACTTTCAGCACTAACATTTTTGGGTTTACCAATACCTATTCGTAAACGAGGAAACTCTTGAGTTCCCAAATGAGCGATCGCCGACTTCATCCCATTATGGCCTCCTGCTGAACCTGATAAACGTAGTCGCAGTCGCCCTACAGCTAAATCCATATCATCATATATTATTAATACAGAAGAATGTGGTAGTTTATACCAATCTACCATCCCACGAATTGCTTCTCCCGATTTATTCATATAAGTTGAGGGTTTTAACAAGTAAACTTTTTCATTTTTTGTACTTTTACCCTCTCCTATTTCCCCTTTAAATTTGCGGTTTACTGATAAAGAAATTTGCCATAAATTAGCCATATAATCTATCGCAGCAAATCCAATATTATGCCGAGTTTGATCGTATTTTGGTTCTGGATTTCCCAAACCTACAATTAACTGAGGAGTCACTAAATTTTTTCCTGGCGCAACCTCTTTCATTCCCTTAAAATTAAAAAATTTATATCAAAACTACAATAATCTTTTAGATTGGCTCAGGTCATTTTTATTTCTAAGTTTAAGAAATTAGCTTTAATTATTCAGCTACTAACATTCATAATTTTTTGTTTGGAAAAAATGCTACACAAATACCTTTTTAACCTAATAACTTACTTAAGTTAGTTAGCAACCTTATTTATTAATAATTTTGAATTTTATTTCTCAAATAATAAGTTCATAACTCATAGCTAACTGCTGAATACTTACCCAAAAATAAAGGTATAAAGCCTATCCATATTAAGGATAAAAAAAGTGCTAGAATATTTCATTCTATTCAATTCCCTTAAGGTTTTAACCAGAGGTAATTATCAATCATCCATTAATTAAGATTGGCTTTTCTGGGATAAATCTTGTGAGGAAGAAACATTTACCGCTTTTTCTGTTTCTGAGTCTGATTCGTATTTACTAACTTTAACCTCTTCTTCTAATTGTTTTGCTTCTCGTTTAAATTCATTCTCAAACTCTTTCGCTCCTGCCTTAAAACTATTTATTGCCTGTCCTAAACTCTTACCAATTTCCGGTAATTTCTTCGGGCCGAAAATCAACAGAGCTACTACTAAAATGACAACCATTTCTGGGAGACCAATACCAAATATATTCATCTTAATTTTTACTCCTAAATATTTGCTTGTAGTTGACATAAAACTAATAGTTAGGGCTGAAAAAATTCTAGTTAACTGAATTTCTTAGCCCTACACCTAAATTTAATTTATTTAGTTAGATTTGCCCAGTCAACATCAACATTCTCTAACAACAAGGAAGAGTTGTAGATTTGTAGAATAATCAACAAAAAGACAAAAAATAAGCCAATAAAAACGGCCATTAATAGTGTGGTTCCCCAACCAGGAGATACTTTACCATACTCTGAGTTTAAAGGTTTGAGGATGTCTCCTAATCCAGTTCTTTGTGCCATAGTTTTTGATTTAATCTATTTTCAGCAGAAAAATTTAATGTTTTGTAATATTGTATATGTATAACACTCACAATTTTAATTAATTATATGGAACCTGCAACAGTTCTTAGTATTTCTATAGCTATCATGGTGGTGGCCATTACTGGATTTTCAGTTTATACAGCTTTTGGACCTCCATCAAAGGAATTAGCCGATCCTTTTGAAGATCATGAAGATTAAAGTTTTCTAGTAGGGAATAGGGAACAGTTGGAAAAGTTTTTTTCTAGTCTAATATCCATCATCAGTCCATGTCCTAATCGCCTTGTCGGTTACTATATGGAGATAAAAGGCCATTTCAGTTATCAGTTAGCCTCCTGCGGAAGAACTGGGTTAACAGTACCTCTGTCTAAAGCCCTATGATTGAAATACTAAATTGAAATTCTTTTATCCCCTGATCAAGGGGATAAGAAATTTTTTTCATTCCCTAGAAAGAGCAGAGTCTAAATATCGTCCCTCTTTGATATGTCAAGCTAATTTTGATGGATGATAAACTGTCAAAAATTTTGACTAATAAGCTTTTCAATTTTGAAATACCCATCAATATGTAAAAGCACTAGAGAAAATTGATGGGGTAATAGTGTGATGGGGAGAAATGGTGAGATTAGTATGTTTCCACAATATGCTTGTATTTCATATCAATATTCTCTGCTAAAAAAGACAGGACTAAAGCCACGGGAACCCAGAAACCCGGTACGAGCCTAGATTCTTACTGTTCAAAACAACCCATTTCTCGTAGAAACCGGGTTTATTGGCCGCAGAAAGAATTAGCCCTACCTGGAAAGGGTAGGCATTCTATGAAATCTGGCAAAATACTTAAATTTTAGATAAGAACTGTAACAAAAAGCAGTTACAGTTAAAATGATAAATTAAACACTTTATATTCATAATCTAAATTTAATGGGCAACGTATTTGGACATTTATTTCGGGTGACAACTTTCGGTGAATCCCATGGAGGAGGAGTAGGAGTTGTAATTGATGGTTGCCCACCAAAATTAAAAATAGATGTAGAAGAAATTCAATACGAGTTAGACCGTAGGCGACCAGGGCAAAGTAAAATTACTACACCTCGTAAAGAAACCGATACTTGTGAAATATTGTCTGGTATATTTCAAGGTCAAACCTTGGGTACACCAATTATGATTTTGGTCAGAAATAAGGATGCTCGTCCCCAGGATTATGAAGATATGGCTATTAAATATCGTCCCTCTCATGCTGATGCTACTTATGATGCTAAATATGGTATAAGAAACTGGCAAGGTGGAGGTAGGTCTTCGGCTCGGGAAACAATTGGACGAGTAGCAGCAGGGGCGATCGCTAAAAAAATTCTGCGCATCTATTCTGGTATAGAAATTGTGGGGTATGTCAAGCGGATCAAAAATTTAGAAGCTGTGGTTGACCAAACTACAGTAACTATGGAACAAGTGGAAAGTAATATTGTTCGTTGTCCAGAAACAGAATGTGCTGAGAGAATGATTGAATTAGTTGAAGAAATACGAGACCTTGGAGATTCTGTGGGAGGTGTGGTAGAATGTATAGCCCGGAATTTACCAAAGGGTTTGGGTTCTCCTGTATTTGATAAACTAGAGGCAGATTTAGCTAAAGGTGTAATGTCTTTGCCGGCTAGCAAAGGATTTGAAATTGGTTCTGGTTTTGCAGGTACTACTTTGACGGGTAGCGAGCATAATGATGAATTTTATACCAACGAACATGGTGAAATTCGGACAGTAACTAACCGTTCTGGTGGGATACAGGGTGGGATTTCTAATGGTGAAAATATTGTATTGCGGGTGGCGTTTAAACCAACTGCTACAATAAGGAAGGAGCAACGCACTGTTAGTCGCGAAGGTGAGGAGACATTTCTGGCAGCGAAGGGAAGACATGACCCTTGTGTTTTACCTAGAGCTGTACCTATGGTAGAAGCGATGGTGGCTTTAGTATTATGCGACCATTTATTACGTCATTATGGACAATGTAAGACCTTGAATCGGCAGTCAGCAGTCAATGTTTAGCAAGAGATTCAAACCCCTCTGCATATTTTCCAGTTGATATCAACTGGAGATTTAAACTAGATGGCTCAAAAGCTGATAGTTGGAAAGCGAATCATTCAGTTAGGAAATAGTAAAAGCTAGCTAGGGCGTATCATCAATTAAATAAGTTGACAAAAAGGCTACTCTCTGTTATGTAATGGCGATCGCTATTAAGTAGATTCAGATACAGCGAGCGCACACCTGAAATTATCCGGTCGGTAAGGGCGGGTTTATCCGTAGGGACGTTGCATAAAGGAGTCCGTACAATGAACGATTTTTCAAAAGTCGAGTTAGATAAACCCGCTCCCCCAATGATGTAATGCACAGTTTAAGCTTTGTCAGTCTACTACTTTTGTTGATCGAGCTTCTAAGGTCTAATTGATGACACATCCTAGTTAAAGTAAGAAAATTTATATGGAAACTAAACCTTCTTCTGTAGTGCTAACCCAAGATAGTATTGATATTGCCAACTTATCTGAAAATATAGAGGATTTTGTAGTGAAATTCTGGGGAGTGCGAGGTAGTGTTCCGACTCCTGGAAAAGATACTGTGAGATATGGTGGAAATACTTCCTGCATAGAAATGAAAATCGCTGGTAAGCGTTTAATATTTGATGGAGGTACGGGGATACGAGAACTAGGGAAGGAATTAATGCAGGAAACCCCAGTAGAAGCTTATCTATTTTTTACTCATTATCATTGGGACCATATTCAAGGTTTTCCTTTATTTGCCCCTGCTTTTACTCAAGGAAATTCTTTTCATATCTATGGGGCGATTCCTCCAGAGGGGGAGTCCATGAAACAGCATTTTATAGATAGAATATTACATTATAACTCTCCTGTGCCACTAAATGGTATGCAGGCGGACTTAAGATTTTATGAACTTGAGCATGGACAAAAAATGATGCTTGATGGTATAGAGATTGAGACTGGTTCTCTAAATCATCCTAATACAGCAATGGGCTATAGGGTGACATGGAATGGACGAACTGCTGTTTATTGTTCTGATACAGAACATTTTCCTGATCGCTTGGATGAAAGTGTAGTTCATTTAGCCAGAGGTGCTGATATACTAATTTATGATGCTATGTATACTGATGATGAGTATAATAATCCGAAGTCGTCGAAAGTTGGTTGGGGACATTCGACTTGGCAGGAAGCTATTAAGGTTGCTAAAGCTGCGCAGGTGAAACGAGTGGTAATTTTTCACCATGAACCAACTCATAGTGATGATTTTCTAGACCAAATGGCGGAAGAAGTTAAAGAGGCTTTTCCTATGGCAGTTATGGCAAAAGAAGGTTTGGTTTTACCAGTGGGGATTTAAATAAAATTAGACTTCTCGAAGAAGTTGGCAAGAGGTAATGGGTAAAGGTCTTGAGAAAATTATATGAAATAAATAATTTTTGACTTTTTGGCAGGAAGCTATTAAAGTTGTTAAAGTTGTTAAGGTGAAATGAGTGGTAATTTTTCACTACTAACCAACTGATACATAGTTAGTTAGTTAGTTGGGAAAGTTAGATTTCTCGAAGAAGTTAGTAAGAGGTAATGGGTAAAGGTCTTGAGAAAATTATATGAAATAAATAATTTTTGACTTTTTGGCAGGAAGCTATTAAAGTTGTTAAAGTTGCTAAGGTGAAACGAGTGGTAATTTTTCACCATGAACCAATTCATAGTTAGTTAGTTGGGAAGGTTAGATTTCTCGAAGAAGTTAGTAAGAGGTAATGGGTAAAGGTCTTGAGAAAAGTATATGAAATAAATAATTTTTGACTTTTACTTTTGCCAGAGGTATATTAATAAGTATTCAGCCATCAACTAAAAGAGGAATTAGTCTTTTAAAGAAAATTAAAAGTCCGACACACAAAAGATAGTCAGCTAAATTTAGTAAGTTATTACTTTCATGTTTTTTTGGTGAAGGATCATCCAAGATAAAGGTTTTTGGGAAGCATTCCACAGGAAATGCTTAGAGCTATCGTAAATTAGTTTAGTACAAATTTAATAATTTGTTGCGATATTCTTTGCTTGTCGGATGATTATCTCCGAGAATGTGAAATATTGCCAGCATTGCTTTGCGAGGGCGGTCATCTTTATTTTTACGATTTTTACTAACTAGATCTAAAAATAATTCTAGTGCTAGTTCATAGTTTTCAGATAATGTCAGATTACAAGCTTTGACATAAATTTCATCTATACTATCATCTGGATTTTCAACTTCTTCTTTAAGGTGAATTAAAGATTTTACTGCTTGTATTTGATGATAAAATTCGCGGTGATTTTCCCCAATAGATTCAATGAGCTTTTTTGCTTCTTCTAATTTATTTAAGTTTACTAGAAATTTAGCAGCTTCTATCACAATAGTAATATGATTAGGATATTTTTCAAAAAGCTGATCTAGAAGATTTTTGGCTTGTTCATGTTGACCTAATCTGATCAGATTTTGTAGTGCTTGTATATTTGTTTCTAATTCTGAGTGAAGATTAAGTTCCCCTAGAAAATTTCGTAATTTTGGTTCTGAAAGAACTCCCACAAAACCAGGTTTAACTTTTCCTTCAGTGACAACTCTTACATCTGGTACTCCTTCAATACCATAAGTTTGAGCTAAATCTGGACTCTGATCTACATCAACTTTGGCCAAGATAAAGTCATATTCGGGAACTAATTTTTCTAAAGTTGGTTTGAGCATTTTACATGGACCGCACCAAGTAGCATAAAAATCTACTAAAACTGTTTTTTTGTGGGATTTTTTTAATACTTCGGTAGCGAAGTTTGTTTTGTCAACGTCTATAGAGATGCCCATTGAATTATGGAATTAGATTAGAATTATAGCAGTATGAAAGAATTTGTGAGAAAAAAGTTAGGTTTGGTCTGAAAATCCCTTTTCTCTTGGGTTTGAAGACCAAACCCCACATTTATAAATCTTACAATCTATTTAGGACTGTTATAGATTATTTTATATACTAACTATTATGCCTGAATGAAGCAAATTTTTGGTAATTTAAAGTTAAATTTTTTATTTAGAAAGTAGGGACACATAATTAATGGATAATGGATAATTGATAATTGATAATTAATAGATTCATTTTCAAGTCTCTCTTTTTCAGAGTAAGTAATCAGCTTTTAGCTATAAAATTTTAACTTTAAAGAGGAAGTTTTAATGAATATAGACTTGAAAGCTATAGCAATCTTATTCTATTTGTTTATGAAAATTTATTTCTAGTTTTTTAATTTTTACAACCTATTTAGAATTGCTATACCTTTTTTACTCAGATTTAATTTTGTAGAATCAGGCTTTTATCTCAAACTAAAATCAATACCTGAGAGCTGTTTCCGCAGCATTCCATAGGAAATGCTTACATACTTGCTCTCGGTTTTAATTAGAAGTAATTGGGATTTGCGTATGGAAATATCAAAGCATTGATTGATAGATGAAAGTTTGAGCCTTTTTATGGGAAAAAAGTACCTATTTTTTAGCTATTGTTGTCTCAAAATGGTAAATTCTTGACCCTGACAATGCTTAAAATCTTGCCGTAGCAGATAGTTAAAACTGTTCCCACCTTCTGTGTTCGATTCTTTCAATAATACTTTTTTAGCAAACCCTAATTATTGATTGATACAGCAGTTTATGAAGCTATGAGGTACAGTTTTTTTCTGATTTTCTGTTCCCACCTTCTGTGTTCCATTCCCTCAAACCTAAAATTTTGTACCTCACAACAACGGAAAGAGCTGTATGATTTAAACTCATTGATAACTGTTATTTTTCTTGATAAGTATTAAATCAATTAAATAATGTCATTAAAAAAACAATCAAATTTGAATACCTCTGAAGAATATGCCAACCTTGCTAATATATATGCTCAAGAAAAACAATGGGATTTAGCAATTGAAAATTTACGTCAAGCTATTGCATTAAAACCTAATTTTTCTTGGCATTACTATCACTTAGGCCAAGCTTTATGCGAAAAAGAAAATTGGCATGAAGCTATAAAAAATTATGATCGGGCAATTGAGTTAAATAATAATTTTTATTGGTCTTATTATAATTTAGGAAATGTTTTAAGTAAGTTAGTCAGATGGGAGGAGGCGGTTAAAGCTTACAAAAATGCAATTAAAATAGATGGAAATTTTCCCTGGTCTTATTACAATTTAGGCGATGCTTTAATCAAGTTACAAAAATGGGATGAAGCTATATATAATTATCTCTATGTAACTCAATTTGAGACAGAGTTACCAGGAATTTACAGTAAATTAGGAGATGCAATAGAAAAAAAATATCAGTCAAGTTTAGATATAAAAGTTAAGGATTACTGGAAAGTTATTCAAGATATTAAGCAAGATTTTATTGATAATAAATTACTACAAAATTTTCAGCAAAACCCTAATTTATTCGTACAAGTAGCAGATGGTTTAACTAAAGCAAATCAAATTAACGGGGCAATTATTTTCTATAAAATAGCTCTAGAGTTTCATCAAGATGATGTAAATATTTCTGAAAAATTACAACAAGTATTAGATAAAAAAAATCAGTTAGAACGAGAAATTTTAGAAATTATAAAAACAATAAAATTAAATCCAAATAGTATGTCTTACTATGATTTAGGTATTGCTTTAACTCGACAACAAAAATGGGATGAAGCAGTTGTAGCTTACCGTCAAGGTATTGAAATGGAACCTGATTTTCATTGGTGGTTTTATTACAATATATGGGAAGCTTTTGCTAGGGAAGATAAACTAACAGAAATATTAACTTTTTTCCAGGAATTTCAGAAAGCTCATCCTCACTCTTTTTGGTGTTACTTAAATATAGGAGAAGCTCTAACACATTTGGGTAAAATTGATGAAGCTATACCTTATTATCAAACTGCTTGTTATCAGCAAACTAAGCATTTTTTCCCTAAGTTAGTATTTCCAACTTGGAATTTAGGAGAAGCACAAGGACCGAGTTTTATAATTATTGGAGTGCAAAAAGGAGGTACTACTTCTCTTTATGGTTATTTAACTCAACACCCACAAATTATGTCTTGTTTGAAAAAAGAAGTTAATTTTTGGTCTTGGGCGTTTAATTGTTCAATTAATTGGTATTTAGCTCATTTTCCAGTTATTCCAAAGGGTGAAATTTTCTTGACTGGGGAAGCTAGTCCTAGTTATTTTCATCATCCTGATGCTGCCAGAAGAATTTATCAATTTTTTCCTAAAATTAAGTTGATTCTACTTTTGAGAAATCCTGTAGATCGAGCTATATCTCAATATTATACTTGGAAAAGATTCAACTGGGAAAATCGCTCTTTAGAAGAGACCATTGGATCGCATTTAGATAAGTTAATTAAGGAACCAGAAAAAGTTAATTATTGGATGGGAGAACAAAATTATTTGGCTAAGGGAGTATATGTGGAATTTTTACAGGAATGGATGAGTTGGTTCCCACGGGAGCAATTCCTAATTCTGAAAAGTGAGGATTTTTATACTAATCCCAAAACAACTTTACAGCAAGTTTTAAATTTTTTAGATTTGCCAGAATACGAACTTTTAGAGTACAAGAATTATAATCCTGGAAATTATTCAGAAATCGAACCTTTAATGCGTAAGGAATTAAGTGATTATTTTCGAGTTCATAATCAAAGATTGGAAGAATATTTGGGGATAAAATTTAATTGGGAGTAGGTTATTTCAGTTATCAGTTATCAGCTTTTAGTTATCACTACCTCTTGGAATAAGGAAGCTTGAAATTATGATTAGTAAAAATATAGGTAATTATCAATTATCAATTATTGATTATCTAAAATATGTATTCAATTTTAACTCCAGAAATGTCAGCCTTTAATTTATGTCAAGAAGCAGAATCTTATTTAAAAGCAGAAAAATTAGATGCAGCTTATTTGACTTGTGAAAAAGCTCTAGAAATATTA
>NZ_JAYKGW010000176.1:0-53701 GCF_035285525.1 Okeania sp.
GGAGAAAATTTTACTCAGTATTATCAGGATTTACAGTCTAAAACTCAAGGTCTTCCCAGTACGGTTTTTGTTCTAGCAGCTCCAGGTTTTTCTTATGGTGAAGTTCTGAGCGATCGTTAATTGATTAGTGAAGAATTAGGGTTTGTGCTTCTTCAGTATTTTTGTGAAAGTAGGGAAGGGAGTAGGAAATAGAGAGTTAACAGACTTCTAATCTCTGCCAGGAGGGGAGAGCTGTTTCATTCTTGATAGACAGGGGGATAGAGGCTTTGAATTTATGACTTTTCGCGATTTTAGCCAGACCAAAAGGGAGGCTGATTCGCTGAAAAATCGGTAAATTTTGGGAAATTTTACTGTTCCACGATCTGGTAATCTCTGGTTCTTCCTAAATTGTTAAATTATGAGACTTTGAAACAGCCCTATTCCCAAAAGGGGAAGTCAAGATATATAGCAATATAAAATGATTTGTGCCAAAAAACTGTAGGGGTTTGGTCTCCCAACTCCAGTTTCAAGGGATGTGGAAACCAAACCCCGTTATATAAAATCCGGTTTAATACTCGTTATATGGTTGTGGGAGATGGGGAGATGGGGAGATGGGGAGATGGAAGTGTAGATAAAATTATGAACATATAAACTTGTAACCGGATTTTATATTACAGGACTTCCGCTTCTTAAGTCTTTTAGCTGCGGTAGGGAACACTTAACTAAGAACAAGAAACAGTTTAGACATTCTGCTACAGCCAAATTTTATGATAATTAGAGTCAAAACTATACCATTTTGAGACAAAAATAGTCATAAATGATCAGGACTTACGCCAAGGTGCTATATATAGTGTGTCGGTGCGTTACGCTATCGCTAACACACCCTACTAATAGCTCTACCATTTTGAGACAAAAATAGTCAAAAATTATATCATGTCCGTTAGCATAGTTTGTGTATAAAATCAAGGTAGAAATGGCATAAAAGCTTCAGCATAGCTGCCTTCCTTCCACCAAAGTCTAATTATTCAACCGGAGATGATATTAGGTACTTTTTCAGGAATTAATTTGATGTTTAATCAGTAAACCTTAAGTAAACCATAAAGTAGGGATGTTGTATCCAATAGACATCTCCAAAAATTAAAAATATAATCAATTATTATCCAGAAATCATCAATTACTCCCCCCCTTTTCCCTGTCTTCTGTTCCCTCCATACCTCTTTTCTAGAGATGTCTATTATTAATCAATCTTCATTTAAAAATGACTTAATGTCACTAACGAACTTTTGATGATCGACTACTGGTTTAGAAATATAACCATCAGCACCACTTTGACTCAAAAAATTTTCTCGATCGCCTGACATAGCATGAGCTGTCACTAATATAATTGGTATTTTATTTGTTTGAGGGTCAGATTTCAGAATTTGGGTAATTTTAATGCCATCAACAGCTTTGCCTTCGTAAACGCTACGAGCTAGAGAAACATCCATCAGAATTAAGTCTGCTTCCTTTGATCTAGCAATTTGCACTACTTCTTCAACATCTTCTGTATGCTTAACAGCTAAACCACCTCTTTTGGTTAAAATCTTGGAAAAAACTCTGGCATTTACTTGATCGTCTTCTACAATTAAAATAGTTTTCATGTTAATTCTCCTGCTAAATACCTGTCATATCAATTATCAGTTAACAGTACCTCTGACTGAAGCCAAAGGCTGGAAATACTGAATTGAAACTTTTTTATCCCCTTTCCAGGGGAGGTTTGAGACCTTATTTTTTGGTCAATGTAAAGAATGTTATCATAGAGTTTAGACTAAATTCTATAGGAAAAGCCAGTAATGGTTAATTTGTTTCAACTAAAATAAATTAACTACTCAAAAAAGGATTTTTCAAAAAAAAAGCAGCTATTGTCTGCCATTTTTTAATAATTCAGTGTTAATAACTAAACTTATTTACACCTACTCAAAAGCAGAAAAGTTAGTTTTTTTCTACTTTCTTTTTTTTCCTTCAAAGGAAAAGCTTTAAATTCCTGATGATTAATTATCAATTCAATTATCCATTGGTAGGTAATAAAGATAATAAGGCTTGTCTTCTTAACTAGACACACAACAAATTATTATGCAGTTTAAATGCAGAACTGCTTACATTGGTTGTGACAATTTTTATAATAGTTAATTTGAAATGAAAAAAACCTAAATAATTGGGTCTAAAATCCCACCTTTTAAGGTGAAACGTTTTTGGAGCGTTCCTCTAATCCCCGTTACCAAAACAACTTCTAACTTCTAACTTCGTTAAACCTCCTAATCTAAATACACTCCTCATGGCCAAACAATTAAAATTACTTTCTGGACAAGTCATTTCTACACCACTCCATATCGAAATGCAGCAATCATATCTTGAATATGCCATGAGTGTGATTGTTGGCCGCGCTCTACCAGATGTTAGAGATGGACAAAAACCAGTTCACCGCAGAATATTATACGCTATGCACGAACTTGGTCTCACTCCAGATAGACCATTTCGGAAATGTGCCAGGGTAGTTGGAGATGTTCTGGGAAAATATCATCCCCACGGTGACCAAGCTGTTTATGATGCTATGGTGCGGATGATTCAAAATTTTTCTACTCGTTATCCATTGCTTGATGGCCACGGTAATTTTGGCTCCATTGATAATGACCCCGCTGCGGCCATGCGTTACACAGAAAGTCGTTTGGCATCTATTGGCAATGAAGGTTTATTGACCCAAATTGGTGAAGCTACTGTTGACTTTACTAATAACTTTGATGGCTCCCAACAAGAACCGAAAGTATTACCTGCACAGTTACCATTTTTATTACTCAATGGTTCTTCCGGAATTGCCGTAGGAATGGCCACTAATATTCCCCCGCATAATTTGGGTGAGATGGTAGATGGCCTCATTGCTTTAATTGATAATCCTAATCTTTCTAATGAAAAGTTATTTCAATTAATTCCTGGACCAGATTTTCCTACTGGGGGTGAAATTGTCGGTAGAGATGGAATTATTGATGCTTATACTAAGGGTCGTGGTAGTATACCTATCAGGGGTATAGCTACTATTGAGAAAGTTCCTACCAGTCGCGGACGACGGACAAAAACGGCTATTGTGGTGACAGAGTTACCATTCCAAGTGAATAAAGCAGGTTGGATTGAAAAAACGGCAGATTTGGTTAATGCTGGGAAAATAGAAGGTATTGCGGATTTGCGGGATGAGAGCGATCGCTCTGGTATTAGGGTTGTGATTGAGTTAAAACGTGAAACTGATCCGAGTGTTGTACTGCACCATCTTTACCAACAGACTGATTTACTTTCTAAGTTTGGTGCAATTATGTTAGCTTTGGTTGATGGACAACCACGACAATTATCTTTGAGGGAGCTTTTACAAGAATTTCTGAATTTTAGGGAACAGACTCTCACTCGTCGCTACACTTATGAGTTGGAAATAGCTAGAGCGAGATGTCATATTGTGGAGGGTTTGCTGACTGCTTTGACAGAGTTGGATGGAGTGATTGATATTTTGAGAAATGCACCTGATGGTAGCACTGCTAAAGTAAGTTTTCAGGAAAGGTTGGGTTTAAGTGAAAATCAAGCTGATGCTATTTTAGCAATGCCAATGCGTAGACTAACTGGTTTGGAGAAACAAAAATTAGAAGAAGAATATGAAGAGTTAATCCAGAAAATACAAGAGTTAGAAAATTTATTGAGCGATCGCCATCAACTCCTGAAAGGGCTAAAAAAAGAACTGCGCACTCTCAAACGTAAATATAATGATCCCAGACGGACTCGAATTATTGAGCACACAGAATCAAAAATTGGAGAGAATTTTGGTTCTATTTCCCAACAGAAAAGTCAACTAAAAGTTGAGAATAAAGAAATAGTTTCAGCAACCAAAGGTAGAGGTAGAAAATCAAAAAAATTGGCTGTTGAATCACAGATTATGACTTTGGAAGCTACACCGCCACCGACAGAAAAAGTTGTCATAGAATTTACTCACCGAGGATATGTGAGGCGACTTCCAGCTAAAGGATTTGAAAAGCATAAAATTGAGAAAAAATCTGATGTTACTATCGAAAATCATGAGGATTTTACTACTAAAATAATTGAGACAACTACCGATCGAACTTTAGTATTATTAACTCGTACTGGTAAAGCATTTCCTCTGAAAGTAAATGATATTCCTGCTATTTCTAATCGTTCGACAATAAGAAATGACAATAAAGGCGCACCTTTAGTCAGTTTATTACCTCCATCAGCAACCAAAGAAATGACAGATACTCGTAAAGAAATTATTGTCGCTCAATTTGTTTTACATGAAGTAGAGGAAAATAAAGACTTAATTATGTTGACTCAAAATGGCAAAATTAAACGTTTATCTTTGTCTGATTTGAGTGAACTAACAAATCGTGGGGTGACAGTAATTAAACTGAAAGAAGATGATGAATTACGTTATGCTAATTTGGGTAAAATAGGAGAAAAAGTAGTTTTAGCAACTTCCTTTGGGCGATTATTAAAATTAGAAATAAATGATGAACAATTACCACTAATGGGTCGTGCTGCTCAAGGTTCTCAAGCAACTAGATTAAGGAAACAAGAAGAGTTAATTGGTTGTGTAACTTTGGATGGAGAAAGTAATTTATTATTAGTTTCTGAACAGAGTTATGGTAAACAAATTCCTGTTACTAATTTGCGAATAGCTAATCGTGGTGGTATTGGTCAAAATGTTTTTCAGTTTACTAAAGAAAATGATACTTTGATAGGGATGGTTGTTGGTGGTGCAAATGTTCTGGTTCAGATGTTGACAACTGATAGTAGAGTTTTAGGAATGATTGCTGATAAAGTGAAAGTTTATGGACATGACGAGCGGGGCGATCGCTTGTTGAAGTTGGGTGCGAAGGAAAAAATTATTAAGGTGGTTGGATATTAGTAAGCTGATTTGGTGGGATAACGAACTTCCCACTTTAACCCCTGGTATCACCAAAATATAGTAATCCTGATTCATTTGAGTTCCAGGTTCACAGATAGTCGTAACACCTTTGGAAATCAAATACTTTCTTAGCATATCGACTCCGTTATTGATTCGCTCTTCACTCAAAAAGTCTCCGACGATATTGCCCAAAATTACTTCGAGTCCTTTTTCAAAGAAATGTCCATTCTCCAAATCTGCTTGACTCTGGGCTAACTCGTTTGCATTGTCAATAAGACCCTGGTCTATCCCGTATTTATTTAATGCCGCCGTATTAAAAATGAACTCGTGGCAGGAACGATGCCAAATAACTATGGGGCGATAGTCTTCTGGGGGGGTCTTTTGTTCTTCCTCCTCCAGGATCCTGTGTTGGTACAAATCATCTAGTTCCTTGCGATAAAGGGGCTGCTCGCCACTATGGAAATACTGGTGATACCCCCAGGTGAAAAGTGTTTCGTCCCGCTGTGGATTATTCTCATCCATATTTTGAAGAGCTTGTACCAAACGATTTTGATAATCCTCTTCATTATGTGCGGCTTTAGACTCTTTCCCAGGCAATGTCCAGTCTTCGATAGAGATAATTTCTACCGCCATAGTCATGGCACCCAATAATGGATGAAGGTGATGCTCCACAAATCCAGGTAGGATGACTTTATTTTCAAAGGTATCATCAATACTGTATTCTTTGTTAAGTTCCTTTAATGTCCTTTGTACCTGTTCTAGAGTACCCACTGCTAAGATAGTGTCCCCTTCTACTGCTACTGCTGGCAGGATGGTGTTGCCTTCGGGAGTTTTGGATGGCTTTATTTCCGGTTGAGCTGCTTCCATCGTCATAATCTTCTGGGCTGTATAGATTATTACTTCCCCAGAGTTGGGGATGGGAGAAATATCTGGGTTTGCAGTATCAGAGAGTGTCGGAGTTCGATTGTCTACTCCTGCACCTGAAGTTTTATCTACCTGAATTTTAGATGCCTGCAAATTACTTCTCATAATAGCTTCAGAGAAGTTTTTAGTCCCCTCTAAGAATTTGCGACGGAGAATTTGGAACAGAAAGTGATTGAAAATTGGACTACAGCAACTGCAGTTTCCATAAGTGATGTACATTTTTGTTAACTAATTTGTTAATTTCAGCATTAGACACATTAATCTTGCTAATTTCAAGATAGAGTTAAATATACCAGGTCTGTTAGAGGCGATCGCTTGTGGCTTAATATTATTTTACATATCTCTATCTTCTCTCTAGTTTGTCAAATTAAGGGTCGTCTATTATAACAAGTGTTTGATATCAAACAGATTTATTGGTAGATAACAAAAACAAAAATTTTAATAAAACTGAATTTTTATATACTTAATTTAAGTTTATATGGACTAATCCAAAGCAGCCAAGAAACCGGGTTTATTGCCATGATATTTTTGTTAAAGCCAAGAAATTTAGGCACAAAAACCCGGTTTATGGGTAAGTCCTATTTATGTTAACAATAGTTCTCTAACTCCCAAGCTTTCCTTTATTTATTCTTTGTAAACCACAAACCCAATAATTGCATCTAAAAGTGCTTCTAGTTCATCAACCCGAATTAAATGACCACTATTTTCAAAGATTCTTAAATCTGCATTAGGAATAGCTGTAGCAATTTCTGCTGATAATTCTGGGGGACAAATCCAATCATGTTTTCCTGCTATTACTAAAGTAGGAGCAGTAATTTTATGTAGTTTGTCTAACACATTATAAGAGCGTAAAAAGCCACCAAAAGCAACATTAATAGCATCGGGAGATAATATAGTTTGGCTCTGACTTTTTCCTGGTATTTCTGATTTATAGGTCATAGAATACATAGGCATCATTATTTGAAAATATTCTTTTAGTTGTGCCTCATTTTTAAAGTTACCATCCCATAAAAATTGAGCGATCGCTTGTTGTTCTGGTGTTCCTTTTTCCGCTAAATTAACTTTAGCTAATTCCAAAAAACGAGAACTTCCAGCAGTAGCAATGACAATTAAAGATTGAACATTTTCGGGATAACGAACTGCATAACTAAGGGCAACCATTCCTCCGTAAGAAGTGCCAATAATTACTATTTTTTCTAGTCCTAAATATTGGCGTAATGCCTCCATATCTTCTACATTATTTTCTAGGGTATAAGTTTCTTTCGGTCCCCTTGCCGAGCGCCCTTGTCCCCGGTGGTCAAAATAAACTAATTGTAATTTTTGACTGAGACGAGAAAAGGAAGGTTTATAGGAAGTATGGTCTGCACCCGGACCACCGTGAATCACAAAAGCAATGGGTTTTTCTTCCATGACATCACTATTATAAACTAGGCCAGCACCTTCAATATCAAAATAGATTTCTGTATCTCGTATTTGCGCACGCATTTTTTTTAAGAAATTAATAAACTAATTTTGGTAGCACAAGCATCTTGCTTGTTACAGCCTAGAAGGCTGTGTTACAAATTTTGGTAGCACCAGTATCTTGGTTGTTACAGCCTAGAAGGCTGTGTTACAAATTTGTTAAAAGTTTCTTCCTTCTTCCTTCCTCCTTCTTCCCTCTTACTTCTTCCTTCTTACTTCTACTAAAGCAAATGGAATGAGACATAGAAACCACATAAAATATTGCAAAAACAATACAGAATTAAAATACAAAAATGTCATCATAATCATGGTAGAAGATAAAAAGATGTTTACCTTTTCTTTGAGGAAACTTAAGTAAATCATACCCATCAAAAATAACATGAGTAACTTGGCTCTAAAACCTATAATCCAGGTAAATTCTTGAGAAAAAATAACATCAACAGAAGGTGCATTTTCTATGTGGGAAGTTCCTAATCTTGTTGCTGAAAAAAAGATAGATTTAAAGAAACCCTCAGCATTCCAAATTATAAAGGATAATGATGTAAAAAAAGGAATGCTTAATATAATACAAATTCCCAAAATTACCTCTTTAATAGGTCTTTTTTTAGTTCCATTTTTCCACAGGTATATGAGATATAAAGGCAGCAAAAATATTCCTATTTGCTTAATTCCTAAAGAAATACTAAACATCAGTAAAGAAAGTTTTTTATTGTCTTTCAAAATAACTAAAGAAAACAACAAAAAAAAGATAGCTACAAATTCCAAATGATGAACACGGATTATATAGATACTCCAGCGACTTAATAGGATAATTATAGAAACTACAAAGCCCAATATCCATAAACCTTGCTTCTGAAATTGTCTCAGAGTTAAAGCAATTATACCAGTATGAAAGGCAAAAGAAATAGGTCGCCACAAATACAACCAATCACTAAATTCTCGAAAACCTAACTTTTGAACTAATGCAGAAAAAAGGTAAGCCAGGGGAAAATAAGTCGCATATTTATCATTGACTCTCATATCACTCATTAAAACTCTGCCATAGGGATTTTCTCCAGTAATAATTCTTTTGCCTTCCAACCAAATATAGTAGATATCTTCGTTTTCTAAATAATTAGAAGGTGTGAGCCAAAAATGAATATGTATAAACAAACTTAGAGAAACTAAAACGATCAAGAGAAACCAATATTTTTTATCCCATCCACATTTATATAAATTTGACATAATAGCTAAAAAATACCTAATATTATATAGAACTTTATTATTCCTAAATCGGTTTTGCTAAACACAATTTTATGTTGAACTTAATTTCCTGATAATAATCTAAAAAAATAATTAAATTAATACTTACAGCACTTTTGAGGATGGTATTCTAAGGGTTTAATCTGCAAATGCAAGCGAAAAGGGATTTGGAAACCAAACCCCTACAATAAAATCTGACAACCTAGTCTAGGATTGTTATAGTTTTTATTATTCCAGGACTAAAGCCATGTGAACCCAGAAACCCGGTACGAGGGTAGATTATTACTGCTCAAAACAACGATTTATCCTAGAAACCGGATTCCTCCCGTGTAAATCCTATATTCATTATTCATTATTTTCTATGCCTTATAAAATGAACCGTCGTGCCTACGCCGAAACTTATGGCCCAACAGTAGGCGATCGCATCCGTCTAGCAGATACAGAATTATTTATAGAAGTTGAACAAGACTACACCAGTTATGGCGATGAAGTAAAATTTGGAGGAGGTAAAGTCATCCGGGATGGTATGGGGCAATCTCCTATTTCCAACGCTGATGGCGCAGTCGATTTAGTTATCACCAATGCTCTGATTCTCGACTGGTGGGGTATCATTAAAGCAGACATCGGCATCAAAGAGGGAAAAATATTTAAAATTGGTAAAGCAGGCAACCCCTATATCCAAGACAACGTAGATATAATCATTGGTCCAGGTACTGAAGCGGTAGCAGGAGAAGGCATGATTTTAACTGCCGGTGGTATTGATTCTCATATCCATTTTATTTGCCCCCAACAAATAGAAACAGCGATCGCTTCTGGTATCACAACTATGCTGGGGGGTGGCACTGGTCCAGCAACAGGCACTAATGCCACCACCTGCACTCCTGGTCCCTGGAATATTCATCGGATGTTACAAAGTGCAGAAGCTTTCCCAGTAAATTTAGGTTTCCTGGGTAAAGGCAATAGTAGTCAACCCCAAGGATTAGTGGAACAAGTATTAGCTGGAGCAATGGGATTAAAACTCCATGAAGACTGGGGAACAACACCTGCTACCATTGACACTTGTTTAAATGTTGCGGATGAATATGATGTGCAAGTTGCTATCCACACAGACACCTTGAACGAAGCTGGGTTTGTAGAAACCACCCTAGCAGCTTTTAAAAACCGGGCGATTCACACTTACCACACTGAAGGCGCTGGAGGCGGTCATGCTCCTGATATTATCAAAGTATGTGGTCAAGCAAATGTGTTACCTTCTTCTACTAACCCGACTCGTCCCTATACTGTTAATACTTTGGAAGAACATTTGGATATGTTGATGGTGTGTCATCACCTAGACCGCAATATTCCTGAAGATGTGGCTTTTGCTGAATCTCGGATTCGTCGGGAAACTATTGCTGCCGAGGATATTTTACATGATTTAGGAGCATTTAGCATGATTGCTTCTGACTCTCAGGCCATGGGGCGAGTCGGAGAGGTGATTATGAGAACTTGGCAAACTGGTCATAAAATGAAAGTTCAGCGCGGACCTTTGAGTGGGGAGTCTGGAGAAAATGATAATTTACGAGCTAAACGTTATGTGGCAAAATATACGATTAATCCAGCTATAACTCATGGTATTGCTGAGTATGTGGGTTCTGTAGAAGTGGGAAAATTGGCAGATTTATGTTTGTGGCGACCTGCTATGTTTGGGGTGAAACCAGAAATTGTAATTAAGGGAGGAGTTATTGCTTATGCTCAAATGGGAGATGCAAATGCTAGTATTCCGACTCCGCAACCAGTCATAATGCAGCCAATGTTTGGTAGTTTTGGAGGAGCGATCGCTGCTACTTCTTTGACTTTTGTTTCTCAAGCTGCCCAGGAAACTGATATTGCTAGTCAACTGAAGTTAAGTAAGTCAGTAGTGGCGGTAGCAAATACTCGAAACATTGGGAAACGGGATATGAAATTAAATGATGCTTTGCTAGAAATAGAGGTTAACCCGGAAACTTATGAAGTTAGAGCGGATGGTGAGTTGTTGACTTGCGAACCTGCAACAGTTTTACCGATGGCACAGCGATATTTTCTGTTTTAAGAAGGAAGAGGGAAGAAGGAAGAAAATTGCTGTCAAAGGGGTTTGGAGACCAAACCCCTACAAGGTTAAATTGTACTAATGCTATCAGGACTAAAGCCACGGGAACCCAGACACCGGGTTTCTTTGCGTTTGGGGGGATACTTTCCGCTAACTTCCTTTGAAACTCCGTGGAAGGAAGTAATTTGATTGGTTTCAGGAGATTGCTTCCTATCGTCGCAATGACCGTTTTTAAGGGGATTTTATATTACTAATTTCTTGCTCGTATCATTTGTATTTGTTGACGAAGTTGCTCTTTTTGTTCTTGAGTTAAAATATCTGCTATTTTTGGGCGTGATGACTCGATGACTTCACGGATTTGAGTTTTTTCGTCTTCAGACACATTTAACTGCTTAATTACTTCTAGCTTTGGTTGACCTTGTGCAGTCAAAGTTTGGAACTGTTCCTGCTGTTCGGGAGTGAGAATATTTTTAATTTGAGCTTTGATTTCTCCCTTGACTGACTCCAACTGAGTTTTTTGTTCGGGAGTCATATTAAAATTTTCAACTTCGGCAACAATGATGTGCAGAAGTTGCTCTTTTTGTTCTTCAGTTAAAATATTTGCCATTCGTTGGCGTAATGACTGCATGATTTTGCGCATTTGAGTTTTTTGCTGTTCAGAGAGATTTAACTGTTGGATTGCTTCTAGTTTTGCTTCACCTTGTGAAGTCAAAGTTTGAAACTCTTCCTGCTGTTCGGCAGTGAGAACGTTTTTAAATTCAGCTTTGGTTTCTAGCCTGACTTCCTCTAACTGAGTTTTTTGTGCGGGAGTCAGATGCAAACTTTGAGGTTGGGCAAGAGCTATCAAAGGATTAGCAAAAAGAACGGTAGCAATAACTCCAAATAATATAGCCAAAAAACGACGTTTCATTGTGTTTGTTCCCAATTAATTTTTTTGATTGAGTGTTTACTTATGTTCTATCCTACGAGTTGCTATCCTCAGATAACCAGAGATAAAAGTCCTAAATTTTTCTGGGACTTTAGTCTTATTTCAGGAGTAGGGGAGTAGGGGAGTAGGGGAGTAGGAAGACAAGGAAGAGGGGGTAGACAAGGAGGACAAGGGAGACAGGGGAGACAAGGAAGAAAATCTAATGCAAAGTTTTAGATCGAACAGTCTACTACGATAACAGTAGGGACGTTGCATAGCAAAAATACTTTTCATGTCGCGCAGCGATACTTCCCTACTGTAGTTCACTAAAATGAAAATTGCTATAAAAGTTAACTATTCAAACGCACAGGTGAAATCCCAAAGGCAATCAACCGTGGCGGAATATCCCGCACTACAGGCAACCGCAAAAAAGCAGGAATAGTAAACTGCTGATTTTCATTCAGCGCACGAGCAATAATCCGTTTTTGAACTAACCCCTGAAACCACTGAATAACTCTGGTGGGAAACTCCCGTTGGCGCTGGACTTCTGCTAAATCCCACAAATGCCAACTTCCACGTTTTAGGGGCTCACTAAGAATATTTGTTGCTACAACTGCATCTTGAATAGCATAGTTAATACCCACCCCACCCACAGGCGACATGACATGAGCAGCATCGCCAATAAGTAATAAACCAGGTCGATACCACTGGGGAAGACGACTAGACTCTACAGACAAAAAAGCAATCTGAGACCAATCTTCTAGTAGATGGGAGCGATGTAGCTGCCGCTAGGCTCCGCCAACGCTAAATTCTGGGACTAACTCAACCAAAGACTTTCGTAAAAAATCTATACCAGCAGTACGCAGTTTGGCGAAAGCACCCTTAGAAATCATATAAGCTACTTGCCAGAAATCTGAGCGATCGAGCAAAACTACCATCTTACCATAACCCACACGACCTGATAAACCATCAGCTTCCTCTGGCTTCTTTGGTAAACGAAACCACATGACATCCATGGGTGGAGAAGTTTTAACGGGATTAAACCCTGCTAACTGACGCATTCGGGAGAAACGACCATCTGCTCCGACTGTTAATAATGCTCGAACTTCGTGCCAACTTCCATGACTCCGATAACGTACTCCACGCACTACGCCATCTTCTTCGATAATTTCCTGGACGTTTGCACCCATGATTAAATTAAAATTGGGATACTTTTGTGCCTCAGTGGCAATAAAATCTAAAAATTTAGCTTGTGGCAGGATAGTAATATAAGGATATGGAGTTTTTAACCGACTGAAGTTAGTGAGAGCAATGTCACCAGTGGGAGAATTTAACTTCAGTGTGCGAGCTTTGGAATGGGGTAACTCTAACAAACGGTCAGCTAAACCTATTTGTGCCATTATTTCCATGACAGAGGGATGAATAGTATCACCACGAAAGTCGCGGTCAAAGTCTTGATGTAATTCTAACAGAGTAACTTGAATACCTTGACGCGCTAACAATAATCCTAATACAACTCCTGCTGGACCAGCACCAACTATACAACAGGTTGTTTGTTGTATATCAATAATTTCATGGGTATGATTAGTCATTTTATTTGAGTATAAAGAGGGAACAGGTAACAGGCAAAAAGAATTGATAATTTATGGATGATAATTGATTTTTGGAAATGTCTAAGTAGGTAGGTTAAAAATGGATACCAGGCATGAATCTTACTGATACTAACGGTTTCCTCGTCTCATTCCTCTGTGTTTACGAAGTTGCTCTTTTTGTTCTTCAGTTAAAATATTTGCCATTTGTTGGTGTGATGACTGCATGATTTCCCGCATTTGAGTTTTTTGGTCTTCAGAGAGATTTAACTGCTGCATCAGTTTTCGTCCTCGTTGACCTTGTGCAGTCAATGTTTGGAACTTTTCCTGCTGTTCGGCAGTGAGAATATTTTCAATTTCAGCTTTGGTTTGTGCCTTGATTTCTTCCCACTGAGTTTTCTGTTCGGGAGTCAGATTCAAATTTTCAAGTCTTGCATGACCATGACCTCTCTGACGAAACTGCTCTCGTTGTTCTTCAGTTAAAAAACCTTCTATTTGTTCGTGCGATGACTCCATTATTTGACGCACTTGGGTTTTTTGTTCTTCAGAGAGATTTAACTGCCAAATTGCTCGTTCTATTCCTTTTCCTTGATTTTCTGAAGTTAAATTTTGGAACTGTTGCTGTTGTTCTGGAGTCAGAATATTTTGAATTTTAGCTTTGGTTTCGGTTCTGATTTCTTCCCACTGAGTTTCCTGTTCGGGAGTCAAATTAAAATTTTTAGGATGGGCAATAACTTTCAAAGGATTAGCCAAAATCAGGGTAGCAGCAATGCCAAATAAAAGAGCTAAAGGAGAACGTTTCATTTTTTATTTGATTAAATATTTACTTAAATCTATCCTACAAATTACCCCTTTCAAATAACTAGAGAAAAAAGTCCTAAATTTTTATAGGACTTTAGTCCTATAGTAAGCATTCAGCCCTCAGCTATTAGCTTTCAGCTATTTATTTTAGTTTTAAATAAAGAGCTTATTAATTAAGTTAAAGTTAAATCTTTAAGGTTGATATATTCTTGCTAATAGCTGTTTTCGCAGCATTATGTAGGAAATAATTACAATTTTATGGTGATGGTTTATACTAAAATTGCGCCCAAATTAATTCTCTACAAACTTATGATTACTTTCCCAAAAATAGCTAAACATCCTATTCGTTTTTTACTGTATTTAGAATGGATTTTATTGGTAATTATTGCTCTCAGTCAAATTTTTAAATTTCCTCTATATGGTCATGGTCGCCGAAGACATTTTTTTCATATATTAGAAACATCAAATCTACTCCCTTTCAATCTTTTTCTCCTGACATTATTTAGCATAATGGGAATATTTTTACCAATGAATAAATCCCGTTACTATAAAATTATTTACACTACTATCGAAATTATTTTAATAATCATTATGTCATTCTTGGGGGGTTTGCAATTATCCCCAATTTTATGTGTGATTTTGGTAATTCGGGATTGTTTTATTTTTGTCGGGAAGCAAAATATAATTATTAATATTTTTGTTTTTTCTTTATTTACAGTTATCCAAATTCAAAGATTACAAAAACTGACTAGACTGCCATTATTTGCTAGAGAGAAATTTATCCTAGTTTTATTCAGTTCAATAATTATGTTTGGATTATTAATAATTTTTCTCCAGCTATTAGTAAAAGCGGTAATGTCAGAACGAAAAAGTAGAGAAGAATTAGCAATTGCCAATGAAAAACTAAGACAATATGCTAGAAAAATAGAAAATATTGCTGCTTTAGAAGAACGAAATCGAATTGCTAGAGAAATCCATGATTCTTTAGGGCATTATTTAACAGTTTTAAATGTTAATTTAGAGGCAGCTTGGAAACTAAGAAAATCAGAACCAGAAGAATCAATAGAATTTTTGGCAGATGCTAAACAACTAGGTTCAAAAGCTTTAAATGAAGTGCGTCAGTCAGTAGCAGCTTTACGAGATAATTGCTGGCTAAATCAATCTTTAGAATCAGCGATCGCTAATTTAACAGCAGATTTTTATAAGTCTACTGGAATTTTACCGACCAGCAATATAACTATTAATTATTCTCTAAATTATGAAGTAAAAATTGCTATTTATCGTATAGTACAAGAAGCATTAACTAATATTTATAAATATGCCTCAGCTACCACAGTAGAAATTAATATTTTTGCTACTAAAAATTTACATCTAATTGTTCAAGATAATGGCAAAGGATTCAACTTAAAACAAAATACTACTGGATTTGGTTTACAGGGAATGAGAGAACGTACTTTAGCATTAGGGGGTGAATTGGAAATTTTGACTAATCCTGGCGCCGGATGTAAAATAATCGCCACTTTTCCATTAGAAGTTGTAAACTCATAATATTAAAGCAAGCATTCAGCTATTAGCATTCAGCTATCAGCTTTTGAATGTGGGAAGTAACAATTAAGGTTAGGTTATTGCCAATTTCATTTCCTAAAGTAAGCATTCAGCTATTAGCTTTTGAATCTGGGAAGTAACAATTAAGGTGTTGATAATTCTCCTCTAGTGTAATAATGAGTAAATGATAAATAGCTGATGGCTAAATGCTTACAAATAAACTATGATTAAAGTCTTATTAGTTGATGATGAAAATTTAATCCGCCGTGGATTAAAAGCTTTATTAAAGTTAGAAAATAATTTAGAAATAGTAGGAGAAGCGGACAATGGAGAAACTGCAATAAGTCAAATAGAAAATCTACAACCAGATGTAGTTTTAATGGATGTCCGAATGCCTATTATGGATGGAGTCGCAGCTACTAAAGAAATTTGTCAGCGTTTTCCAGAAATAAAAGTATTAATATTAACCACATTTGATGATGGTGAATATGTTACTCAAGCATTGAGACATGGAGCAGCAGGATACTTATTAAAAGATACACCTTCAGAAGAATTAGCTCAAGCAATTCAATCTGTATATAAAGGCTATACACAATTAGGACCAGGTATAGGTAAAAAAGTGATTTCTCAGATATCAATTCCTGTTAATAACCCTCCTCAAAATTGGCAAAATTTAACACCAAGAGAAATAGAAATTTTACAGTTAATTGCTTCTGGTGCAAATAACCGAGAAATAGCTCAAAATCTCTACATTTCTGAGAAGACTGTCAAAAATCATATTACTAATATTTTGAGGAGGTTAAATTTGCGCGATCGCACTCAAGCTGCTATTTTTGCCTATTCAATTTACAATGGTAAAGTTAGTGATTTATAAGTATAGCAATACCTAATATAGATTGTCAAATTTTATGGTAGGGGTTTGGTCTCCAAATCCCTGATAATTTGGCTTTTGAGACCAAACCCCTACAGTTTTTTTACGAATGATTTCTTACTGCTGTAGTTTGATAAAAATTATAGGAATAAGAAAAATTGCTAATTAATTATTAATTGTTAATTGTTAATTGTTAATTATTTATTTACCTTTCTTTCTCTCAACTGCAACAATATTTGATCGTGTACTTCCCGCGTAATTGGATATAAATAAGCTAACAATAATCCAACTACTAAAAATATAGTAGGTAAAGGACCGATCGCTACCCGAATGGCGAAAAGTGCTGACTCTGGTTGAGTAGGTGTAGGTTGCCCAGGAATATTTTCAATAAATCCAGCAATATCTAAAGCTATTCCCACTAAAAATAAACCAATAGCTAATCCTATTTTCTGTAAAAAAACCATAAAAGAATAAAAAATTCCTTCTCTTCTTTGCCCTGTATTTAATTCATCTAAATCAATAACATCTGGTATCATTGACCAAGGAACTAAATAAGCAGTTGAGATACCAAAACCTGCTATTACTGCCAAAAAATACATTAAACCAACTTGTCCTGGCTGGATAAAAAATAATCCAATTTGAGCAATTATCCATAAACAAACCCCCATAAAATAAACTGCTTTTTTACCTACTTTTTTACTCAGTAAACTCCAGACAAATAACATAATTAAAGCAGTACCTTGAACAGTGATCGCTACTTGGGGAAAAGTCGCTTCTGGGAGTTTCATCCAGTTAACAACAAAGTAAGGCAAAATCGAAGCTGTTAATTGAACTCCTAACCAAGAACAAAGATAAATTCCGATGACAAATAGAAACGGACCATTACTAAAAGCCACACGAATTTGTTCAACAATTGGTAAATTAGTATTATTATCTTCTTCTGGTTTTTTATTATTAGAAAGTGTCCGTTTCCGAGTACCAAAAAAACACCAATATATAGGTAAAACTGCAATTATGGCACAGACTATACCTAATACTAAATATTGTTGAATAGGATTACCTTTGAAAAGAGAAAAAATTAATTGAGCAATAACTAAAGAAAGAATACTACCACCAATAGAAAATGCAAACCTAAAACTATTTAAACTGGTACGTTCATTGTACTCTTGAGTTAGTTCAGGAGTTAGAGCAGCGTAAGGCAAATTAACAACAGTATAAGCAATATTAAATAGAACACCAATTATGACATAATACCCAAATAAAAAAGACTGATTTGTGCTAGGAACTATCCATTGTAAAAAAAACAAAATACCAAAAGGAATAGCACCAAAAACCATCCAAGGGTAACGTCTTCCCCAAGGATGAACCGTGCGATCGCTCATCACTCCAATTATTGGGTCATTAATCGCATCAGAAATTTTTCCAATCATCAAAATACTACCTGCAATACCGGCAGGTAAACCAGCAACATTAGTGAAGAAATATAGCAAAAAAAATACTTGAACATTAGCACAAATAGCTGGACCTAAGTCCCCAGCACCATAGGCTAATTTTGTCCAAAAACTTAGTTTTTGAGCTTGCATAGAAGGATTATTCATTGTTCTTGGAAACAAACCACAAATACATCATACAATTAAACTCAAAAAATGGGGAATAAAAGGAGAATAACTTATAAAAATTGCTAAGTATTTAGATGGTAAAATACAGCAAATACTTTAATACTTTTTGCTCATTCCCCATTATTGTATCACCCCATTACCCCATCACCCTGAAAGTATCAGGACTTCAGCAAAGGTACTAATATATAGATTAAAAAAACTATTGCGCAATAGTTTATATATAGATTATTGGTGCGTTACTCAGTGCGCTTTTTCGTATAGAGAATGTTCCGCAAATATGTCGCGTAGCGTTTCGCTGACATATAAAGGGGAGCTTTGCGGAACGCAAAACGCACCCTACTGGATCGACACACCTAAAACTATGCAGAGGGATTTTTTCTCCCTTACCACCTTGTCTTCCTTGTCTTCCTTGTCTACCCATAACCAAAAAGTAACGCACCATTTAAGGTGTGTCAGTCTACTACCAATAGGGTTGATGCGTAAGTCCTATAAATAATTACTTCGCAACAAAACCCCTTTTTTGAAATTATGAAATTCCTTAATTTTTTGTAATAACTACCTATAACCTATTCCTGACGTTTTTTTTTACTTTTAGTAACTAAGGTGTATACCTAAGAAAAGTTGTCGCTTTTCCGGAAAATAATTACTATAGAAATATAAGAAAAAAACTCTTTTAATAAAATTATTTTGACAAAAACCATGAAGCAGAAAAAGCGAAAAAATAGCTCATAAATATTAGGAATAAATATACAGTAGATTCCACCAGGTGTGAGGTAAAACCATCGGGGGCTTTCCGGCCTGCTACTTGTGACATTTAATTCTGAATACCTGTACTTCATATACCTGGAATAAGCTGTATTTGAGATTCCTGGGTATCAAAAAAACTTGATAAAAAAAAGGATTTACATACAACATATTTCTGACAAATGATGTACAACTTTGGATAGTAAAAGTTTTATATTGTCCGTATATTGCAAGCTAAATGTTGTACCTCATCACAGTGGAAAGTGCTGTTTGATTTACCAAAAAATGAGGTATAAAACCTCCCCTTGTTCCGGGATGAAAAAAATTTAACACGGTTGCCGATAAATCAGTATTTCAAGTCTCCAACTCAAGTCGGAGGTTCACTCCCTAGTGATAACTGATAACTGATAACTAAAATGATTCCTTCTTACTTCTTCTAGGAGAAATAAAAACCATGACAAACATATTAGCAATTCAACAAAGAACCGCTTCTGTTAAAGAAAAATCTTTAATATTATGGTTTGATGAACTTAGTATTAATGACATCCCATTAGTAGGAGGTAAAAACGCCTCCCTAGGGGAAATGCTCCAACAACTTACCCCCAAAGGTATCAATATTCCCAACGGTTTTGCTACCACTGCTTATGCTTACCGTTACTTCATCGAAACAGCAGGTCTAGAAACCAAACTGCGTCAACTATTTGCCGATCTTGATGTAGAAGATATCAAAAACTTGCAACAACGGGGCAAAAAAGCACGAGCATTAATAATGAATACACCCTTTCCAGCAGAACTGGAACAAGCGATCGCTATCAGTTATGAAGCTCTCTGTTACCTATATGATCAAGACACAGATGTAGCAGTCCGTTCCAGTGCAACTGCCGAAGATCTACCCGATGCCAGTTTTGCCGGACAACAAGAAACCTACCTGAATATTCACGGGATTAAAAGTGTTCTCAAAGCAGCTCATAAATGTTTTGCTTCCATATTCACAGACCGTGCTATCTCCTACCGTACTACCAGAAACTTCGACCATTTTGATGTTGCTCTCTCGGTTGGCATTCAAAAAATGGTGCGTTCCGATCTCGCAACATCCGGTGTCATGTTTTCCATCGACACCGAAACTGGATTTAAAAATGCTGCCTTAATCACAGCAGCTTATGGTTTAGGAGAAAACGTTGTGCAAGGTGCAGTCAACCCCGATGAATATCTAGTATTTAAACCCACACTCCGGGAAGGTTTCCGCACTATTCTTAATAAACGCCTCGGCAGCAAAGCAGTCAAAATGGTTTACGATGGCGGTAACTCTACCAAAAATGTACCCGTACCCGAACGAAAGCAACAACAGTTTGCCTTAACTGATGAGGAAATTTTACAACTTGCTCAGTGGACCGTAGTTATCGAAGATCACTATTCCCAAGTGCGGGGGAGTTATACCCCAATGGATATTGAGTGGGCAAAAGATGGTATCAATGACACTTTATACATTGTGCAAGCGCGACCAGAAACTGTGCAATCTCAAAAATCTGGGAATGTGCTGCGTACTTATCAGTTGCAGAAGCAGGGAGAAATTTTGGTTACAGGTCGTGCTGTCGGGGAAGCGATCGCTCAAGGTAAGGTTCGGGTGATTCTGGATACCGATAAAATTCACGAGTTTCAAGCAGGGGAAGTATTGGTGACAAACAAAACTGACCCCGACTGGGAACCTATTATGAAAAAAGCGAGGGCGATAGTTACTAACCAAGGTGGTCGTACTTGTCATGCTGCTATTATTGCGCGGGAGATGGGTATTCCAGCGATCGTTGGTTGTGAAAATGCGACTAAACTATTGCGCAATAGTTTTGAAGTAACTATTTCTTGTGCGGAGGGAGAAGTCGGAACAGTTTATCAAGGTTTGCTCCCGTTTGAGGTTGTGGAAACTGTGTTGGATGATATTCCCAAAACTCGCACTGGTATTTTGATGAATGTGGGCAACCCAGAAGAGGCGTTGCGGTTATCGGCAGTTCCTTGTGATGGTGTAGGTTTAGCACGGTTAGAATTTGTAATTGCTAATCATATCGGGGTGCATCCGTTAGCATTACTAAATTTTGACCAAGTGGCAGATGAGGTGGAAAAGATAAAAATTGCTGAGTTAACCAGAGGATATGAATGTAAGGCAGATTTCTTTATTGATCGCCTAGCTTATGGTATGGGAGCGATCGCTGCTGCTTTTTATCCGAAACCTGTGATTGTCCGGATGAGTGATTTTAAGAGTAATGAATACGCTAACTTATTGGGAGGAAAACAGTTTGAACCCGATGAAGAAAATCCCATGATTGGTTGGCGGGGTGCATCTCGTTATTATCATCCCAAATATCGGTCAGCTTTTGGTTTAGAATGTTTGGCGCTGAAGCGAGTCCGGGATGAAATGGGATTGGCAAATGTGATTCCGATGATTCCGTTTTGTCGCACGCCCCAGGAAGGAATTAAGGTATTGGAGGAGATGAGTAAACATGGTTTGGCAAGGGGTAAGAATAGTTTGCAGGTTTATGTGATGTGTGAGTTACCCAGTAATGTGATGTTGATGGAACAGTTTGCTCAAATATTTGATGGGTTTTCCATTGGGTCGAATGATTTGACTCAGTTGGTATTGGGTTTAGACCGAGATTCTGCATTGGTGGCAGATGTTTTTGATGAACGCAATGATGCTGTGCGTAAGATGATTCGGATGGCGATTACTGTTGCTCACGAATGGGGGCGTAAAATTGGTATTTGTGGTCAAGCGCCGAGTGATTATCCTGAGTTTGCCGAATTTTTGGTAGAGTTGGGGATTGATTCGATTAGCTTAAATCCTGATTCTGTTTTGAAGACTCGATTTGAGGTAGCTAGGTTGGAAGGATTATAGAAGCCCCTAACCATATCTATAAAATTAGGTAGGGTGATAGGGTGATGGGGGGTTATTTTTCTTCCCCCTCTTCCCCCTCTTCCTTGTCTTCCCCTTCTTTTTTTCTCTAGTGACAAATAGTACCTTTGCCTAAGTCCTGTAAAATTAAGATCACAATAGACATCTCCAAAAATAAAAAATTAAATCAATTATCGGACAGAAATCATCTATTCTTTTCCCCTACTTCCTACTCCCTCTTTTCTGGAGATGGCAATGAGAGAAAACCTTCTTTCTACCTCCTGTATCAGTGCCGTTTCTTCTGACTCCTGACTCTAAAATCTAACTTGTAAATATTTAATTCCATTAAGATTTTAACCAGAGGTAATTATCAATTATCCATTAATAAACTTCTTCCCACTTCCGGTATAGTTATATATGAATTATTAAATTATTCGGTAGATTGCCGTTAAAAGCCCTTAAAGGAAAATATCTATAAAATGCTCAATGGTCTCATATTAATTCCACTTATAGGTGCAACCATTATTAGTTTTTGGCCAAGCACCCTTTCACCAAAATTAGCCCGTCAATTAGCCCTAATAGTGGCCATAATTACTTTAATATGGTCTGTCGTCCTACTTGTCCAATTTAATCCCCAAGATTCCCATCAACAATTCGTTTTTATACTTCCCTGGATAGACTCTCTGGGTTTAAGCTACTCCCTCGGAATAGACGGTTTATCCTTACCATTAGTAGTATTAAATGCTCTACTAACGGCTATTGCCATTTACGCTACAGATAAATCAATTAACAGACCTCGTTTTTATTACTCCCTCATTCTATTATTATCACTGAGCGTATTTGGAGCCTTTCTGGCTCAAGACCTACTACTATTTTTCATCTTCTACGAACTAGAATTAATTCCCTTATACCTATTAATAGCCATCTGGGGAGGACCAAGACGAGGTTACGCATCGACAAAATTTCTGATCTATACAGCCATTTCGGGAGTTTTAGTCTTAGCTGGATTTTTGGGAGTAGTCTGGTTCAGCGGTTCGTCCAATTTTGCCTACGACCAAGCAGTTGCTAATACCCTACCTTTAGGAACTCAACTATTATTATTAGGGGCAATAGTCATCGGGTTTGGCATTAAAATTCCTTTAGTTCCTTTCCACACATGGTTGCCGGATGCTCACGTTGAAGCTTCTACACCAATTTCTGTACTTTTAGCAGGAGTTCTGTTAAAATTGGGAACTTATGGTTTGCTGAGATTTGGATTAAATATGCTTCCGGAAGCTTGGGGTTATATTTCTCCTTGGTTAGCAATATGGGCGGTAGTTAGTGTGCTGTATGCTTCATTAATTGCTATTGCCCAAAAAGACATGAAAAAAATGGTCGCCTATAGTTCAGTTGGTCACATGGGTTACATTTTATTAGCTAGTGCTGCAGGAACTCCCCTCAGTATTTTAGGTACAGTATTCCAAATGGTAAGCCACGGTCTCATTTCTGCTTTACTATTTTTATTAGTGGGAGTAGTCTACAAAAAAGCTGGTACTAGAGATATAGATGTCTTGCGTGGTTTATTAAATCCAGAACAAGGTTTACCAATGATTGGTAGTTTGATGATTTTGGGAGTAATGGCAAGTGCTGGTATTCCGGGAATGGCTGGATTTATTTCCGAATTTTTAGTATTTAGAGGCAGTTTCAATGTTTTTACAGTTCCGACGCTTCTTTGTATGATTGGAACAGGATTAACATCGGCGTATTTCTTGCTTTTAGCTAACCGAGTATTTTTTGGCAGGTTATCTCCAGTAGTTATTAATTTACCTTCTGTGCAATGGTCTGATAGAATACCAGCAATTATTTTAGCAGTTTTGATTGTGATTTTAGGACTACAACCTAATTGGGTGGTGCGTTGGACTGAAACTGAAGCTAATAGCATGAGTATTGTCTCGCAGGTTGTTGAGAGGTCAGCGATCGCCTCAATAATTGATAATTAGGGTTTTCTGATTAAATCAGGACTTAGGCAAATTAGTAGAGGGCGAATACCATTCGCCCCTACAGATTATGTATATTTTCTTGTTGCTTAAATCCTAATAAATACCGCGATATTATACAGCAGATTTCATATCAGTGAAGCAAACATAAGACAGCCTAGAAGGCTGTGTTACAAAAGATGCAGAAATATGGAAAAAATTAGCTAGTTCTTGAATTTGATTTTCTGACAGTTAAGATTTGCCATTCAATACTTCATAATAGGATAAATTAATTGCCTAAAAAAGGAACTGAATCTTGAAGAAAAAGTAGAGATTCTTCTTATAAAGCTTTCAGAAATTCGACACCACAAATATTAGGAATTAGTTCCTATTTTTATTCATAGTTTATAAACTATAGCAATACTAAATAGGTTGCGATAATAAATCAAAAAGTCAATAAAACAACTGATTTATCGGGAACCGTAACTTTTACCTATTTCCTGTTCCCTATTCCCTAGCGCGTAGCGCCATAAAAAAATGAGTGTTAATGTGAAATTTCCAGAATAATTGTTGATTGCTTGTCGTGAAGAAAAAGAAGTTTTTCAGCGACGAGTAATGGTTTTAACTTTGGGTAAACTTTATGAGGAAGGAAAAATTTCATCAGGAGTTGGTTCGGAGATTTTGGGATGCGATCGCGCTCGAGTTTTATCGTCTAATTAGCGAACCAGGTTTTGGTGTTATTAACTAGAGCTTCTGCTGAGTTTGAGGAAGAAGCAAAGACGAGTCGGGATTTAGGTGAGAAATTGTCTGGTCTATGAAAGTTGTTGTTAATGCTATCTAATTGCTTTGGCTATCTTACAACGTTTGGAACTTTTGCCCCAGTTATTTCAGGAAGTTTTTGTCCCTCCTATTGTTTTTCAAGAAGTGGCCATTCAGGGTGCTAATAGACCAGGTAGGGGGAATATTGCTAGTCAGACACAGATGATTATCCAAGCTCCCGAAGCTAATTCAACTATCGAACCTCTGCTTCTAGGATTAGATGCTGGAAAATTTCAGGTCATTTTGTGAGGCCGTGAACTCGAAGCTGATTGGGTATTAATTGATGAGCGTTTGGGAAGGCGTGTTGCTCTAAATTTAGGTTTGCCAGTGAAGGGAACTTTGGGAGTTTTGCTGGTAGCTTTTCATGCAGGTATGATTTCTAAGATAGAAGCAAAAGAATCAGTACAGGAATTAGTTAGAAATGGGCTTCGTCTTAGTTCCCAACTAATAGAAATGTTTGCATCATAGTTGGACAAATTTTAGAAGAGGCGTTCATTAATTGATATATGATTATGTTATAATAAGGCGCTACAAATTTATGATGTAGAAGTTCCTAATAATCTCGACTCAGCTATATTTTAATTTTACTAAATATGAGTCTTATTTTATAAACAGATAATAACCAACTAATTTAGGGAAAAACAGTATGACAAACACAATTTTAAAATCTCAAAAACATCCACTTTCAGAATATATTAATCGCTTAAAATCTGGTCAAGCTCTATTAAAAGATAGCCCAGAAAATGTCTTAGAAGTTGTGGGAATTTTGAAAAGTTATGGCATTGTTTTAGATGCTTATTCTAAAAATCTTAATTACATTGCCGAATATCAATTTTTAGAAATGTTTCCCTTCTTTAAATACTTTAATGGGGAAATTTCAGTAGATAAATATTTCAAGTTTATGTGGCATGACAGAATTAATTTTGAATATGCAGAATATTGCATGAAAGGAATGTTATGGCATGGAGGTGGAGGTCTAGATAAATATTTAGATTCAGACCAATTTAAACAATTAGCAAAAGCAGCAATAGATGCCAAAGCTATAGGGAATTTAGTCTTAATGCCACTTAATAAATTATTTCCAGATTTTTTACCAGATTTGGTACGTCAACAAGCTTACTATAGTGGTTTAGGTCAATTTTGGCGGGTAATGAGTGATATTTTTATGACCTTATCTGATAAATATGACCAAGGTAGAATGACATCTATTCCTCAAGTAGTAGAGCATATTTTATCAGGGTTAGTTGCAGCAGCAAATTTACCAATTACTTTTGCTGTAAATATTAAAGGTAAACATTATGAAATAATTCCTAAATCAGTAGGTTTAACATTTTTAATGGATACAGCAGTTCCTTATGTTGAAGCAATTTTTTTCCGAGGAACTCCATTTTTAGGAACAGTTTCTTATAATGCTCAAGCTCAACAAATCAACCCCGATCAAAGTCAATTTACTTATGGTGCTTTATATGCCGATCCTTTACCTATTGGTGGTGCTGGTATTCCACCTACATTATTAATGCAAGATATGCGACATTTTTTACCAGATTATCTTCTAGAAGTTTATTACAAAACTAACCGAGGTACAGATAATTTACGAGTGAAAATTTGTGAGACTTTTCAAAAGTCAATGTTCTGTGTCACAACCGCAGCAGTTTTGGGTTTAGCACCTCATCCTTTAGATACAGAAAACCCAGAGGAACAAGCAGCAAATCAAAGTTATTTAGAATATTGGATGGATAGATTTTTAACATCAAGATTACAAGTTGTGAATAGTTAGTTATTAGAACTTACGCAAATAAACCCGGTTTATAGGAGAAACCGGGTTTCTAGTTTCCCCTAGCGAAGTCCTGTTATTAGACATCTCCAAAAATTAAAAAGATCATCAATTATTATCTGGAAATAATTAATTACTCCCCCTGTTTCCTCTTTTATGGAGATGTCTATTTGATAATTTCTAACAATTATAACTACTTTAGCAATCCTATTTCAAAGGAAGAAGAAAGAAGAAGGAAAAAACCTTTAATAACAAGGAATAAATAATAGAGATAACTATCTAAAATTAATGAGAGCAGCTATCTTTTAAAAATTTATGATCGACATCTACCTTTTGTAGCATTCTTTTTTCAAAATGGTATTATGGAGAAACCGAGTTTATGAACTATTTTTTTTGGTTTTAACCAAAATATCACGGCAATAAACCCGGTTTCAGTCAAATTAACCATTATCAAAATTCTCACAAATAATTTAGAATTGCTATTCTATATTTGTCTACCATTCTATTCATAAATAATCAGAAGAATGAATAAGTTAGTCCATTACTTTGAAAGAAATGCTAAATTCATAATAGTCCTGATATTATTTCTCTTTTCAGTTGCTTTAATATTCCTTCCTAAACCACCTAAAAATCTAAATGACTGGATATTAATTTTGAATAATATTGGATTTAACCTCTTAGGTGCTGTAATCGCCTTTTTGGTTTTTCAAGTAATTGTTGAAGGAATAAATAAATTAGGTGAACAACGTGGGGTTAAAATTGATGCTCTAAACAAAGATGATTTTATTAAAAAAGTAATCAAGTCTAAGAATACGGTGAGAATTATGGAAACCTGGACTGATTTACTTAGTTCTAATCAATTTTTAACGACTTTTAGTGATGCTATAGAAGCATCAGTCAGGAACAATAATACTATATTTGAAATTTTATTACTAAATCCAGAAGATACTTATTTAGTGAAAAGACGTCAAGAAGATTTATCCAATAATGAAGATGTTGAAATAAACATTTATCGAAGCATAAGTACAATTCAAAAAATACTCCAAAACTTGGGGAATATGGGTAAAAATTTTCAAGTCAAACTGTACAGTAGAAATCCATCTCTAGCTATTTACATGAATGACGACGATCTCTTTTTAACTTTTTTTAGAGCTAATCTTAACACTTCTCAGGGAGAGCAGTTAAAGCTTCCTAGAAACTCAACTATTGGAACGTTTATTATTGAGGAGATGTTTTATGAAATATGGGAAGATACAAAGAATACGAAAGACCTTAACAATATAGTTTTTTACTGTATTAATATTAACAATAAACTCTATGATGTAAAATATATTTTTCAAGAAAATGTTTTCTATATTCAGAGTTCAGATTTAACAACTGATAGTATCAACAACAATATTTTCCAGGACACTATTATTGAGGTAGATGATCAACAATACAAATTAACACCAGAAGCAAAAAGGAAAGAAGATTTACCTCTTAGGGTTCAAGAACTTTTTGATAATAAATATCCGACAACAGAAGATATTTTCTTTGAATTAATTAAGTTGAGATAGATGAACTTCAGCTATCAAGTTCAATTTTTGAAATATTAATCATCCTTCTAAAATTATCATAGGATTTACCTGAATTAATCAGATAATTTACCTTAGATATACATTCTTGAATCTGTTCTATCAAGTCTTTTTCTTTTAGTAAAAAAGCATTATTTGCTACAAGTATAGATGCTGCATTGGCAAGAATAAAATCTCTTTTACCTTGGATTTCATAAGTATTTTCATTGGTTAAAATTCTATAAAATAAATCCCTTTCAGTTTCAATTTCTTTCTGTTCCTCTATTTGGTTTATTGGTACTCTTTTAAGCGAGATATCTTCAGGAGAAAATTCCAGTATTTTGATGCTATCTAAATCAATTTTAATCAATAGGTTATTTGGTCTTTCTTCTTGAACATCTCGATAAGCATTTGATATCTCATCTATTCCTTCGTATGAGTGAACAATTATGCCTGTACTTCCTAGTTCTAAATATATGCCAATCACATAAGGCAGCATCCCTATATGAGATATACCAGTTGTATGGTTAACTGGATTTAATAACTGTGCATTTGGAGCTATAATTTTAAATATATCTATTGAAATAGGCAAATCTAAATTTCTCACAGTTGAATGCCAATTATTTTGCTGATTCTGATAATTATATTCTAAAGTTTTTAAGTTTTCTTCCCATAATTCTATTCTGGCTTGCTTAAGATTATTGGAGTAAGGAAAACCAAGCTCGCTTAAAGTAATATATGCAAAATTATACTTTTCTAAACTTTCATTTATAGCCTTGATATCTATCCCTTTTTCATTATACCCAAATGCTTTAATTGCTTGATAGCTTCCATGCAAAGAAGTAACATTACCTGTACCAGTTTTACAAATTCTGATTAAAGGTGAAACTATAATTGAAGCCATAGTTGTTGCATGAATTGTTTTGATTAAATCTCCTCCACTTCCAAAAGCATGATCGTGTAGTAACAACTTGAGATTATTATTGTTTTTATGAATATGACTTAAGGTCTTATTTCTAACATAATTAGTCAAAAAGTTTACTTGTCTGAAGCCAACCTTACCATTGCCTGGTGCTATTTCCAAAAGAGTATTTTTTATGCTTTCTACTTCTTCATTTGGATTGATACATTTCTCAAAATAATTAATCAGCTTTTTGTCACTTATCGGACTAATTATTGCTTCATTTTCTAAGAATTTCCTAAAAACATCTGCTATTGAACCAAGTTTATTTATGACTTCATTATTTTTAAGGTTTAATTGCTGAGAATAAAGTAAACGAAAATCTTCTTTTTTTATTGTAATAGTCCGAGGTGTCATATCAACAAATTAAGTTTAAAGTATTTGATGAAATCTTTATTAAGAGCCACTACAGTGGGAGCATCTTCCTCCAGCACTAGATATTTCTTGTTTCCTGTATACCATTAAGTATGAAAGTATAATTAACAGAACTTGCCCAAAATATTAAATCACCAAAAAATTAGGGTATGTGCTTCCCCTTTTAAGGAGATGAAAAAAATATTTAACTTCAGCATTTTCAACCTCCGAGTTTAGTCGGAGGTTCCCTCTCTACTGATAACTGATAACTGAAATAACACACTACTTGTAAAAGTTAACAGTCGTTAACCCCTGCTAGATATGCTTGTTTTAGGTCAGTCCTGGTTAATTTTATATACAGCTATTTCAGACTAATGATGTACAAGTTTAAAAAGTGAAATTATTGTAGCATAGGCATCTTGCCTGTTAGCTGTGTACCTAATAGCAACGGGAAATACTCTAATTATTTAGGGACGGACAAAAAATTATTTAAATATATCTGGAATAACTAACCACCATTTAGAAAAATATGTGATAATATGTGCCTCTAGTTATACTCATCATTATAAAAGTGGCCATTAGGATGTATAAATATAATGGTTATAGGTTAGTAATATTCTATTCACCAATAACCACACAGGGTACATAGATATATCTGTCTTAATTTAGAGGATTCAATTAAAGTGTTAGGGTTGATATGAAAAATATATATTCAGAAAATCGTTTGTTCTTTCTCAAAGGTACCCAAATGGGAAAAAATCTTATGTTGCGTTGGTTACTACCCAGTATACTCAGCGTTTTTGTCTTAGGAGTTCCTTCTGAAGCAACAACTCTAGAATCTTGGCGCTTTGAACAGGATCGGAACCAATTGTCCTTTACCACACAAGGTGGTGTTCAGCCAAAAGCCCAATTAGTTAATAACCCAACTCGATTAATTATAGACTTGCCAGGAACAACTTTAGGTGGTGTCCAGACTTCCCAAGTTGTCGGTGGGGCAATTAAAGCAATTAGAGTAGGACAATTTAATCCGGAAACAGCTCGAATAGTAGTAGAACTAAATAATGGTTATACTATTGACCCAAAAGAAGTAGAATTTCAGGGGATTTCTTCTAGCAGATGGAATGTACAAATACCAACACCTAAACTAATTACTTCCACTACAAATATTGATATTGCACCTCAGTCTTCTCCCTCACCATCTCAAAATTCCCAACCTTTACGTCGTCCACCATCTCAAAATTCCCAATCTTCAATTCTACTGCCTCCACGTTCACCCTCTCCTCCTCGCAGAATAGAAAGGTCAATCAATCAAAATAGACCAAAACCTAATAATACTCTTTCCTCCAATTCAACTGCTACTAATGGGACATCTACTCTTGTACAAGATATCGAAGTAACAAAAGAGGGAATAGTTCTCAAAACAAGTGGTAAATTACCAGAAATTGAGCTGAAGCAGAGCAAAGACCGCAACTGGATGACCATTGATGTTCTTAATGCTACTTTAACTATCAAAAATTTCCAGCAAAATCAAAAGTTTGATGAGTTTGGATTAACAATTACTCGACTAACTCAACATTCAACTTCACCAGCAGTAGTTCGTTTAACAATAAAGTTCCCAGATAAAAAGACTAAATGGCAAGCTCGTGCTTATATGGGAGGAATAGCATTATGGCCTGAAGGAGAAGCACCACCGACAATTAATCAAGGTACTGGTTTTGCTCTAATTAACTCTCTGGAATTAAAAAATGGTAATGAATTAGTTATTACTGGAGATAAACCCCTAAATTATACCACTGGTTGGGATTCTGAAACAGATGCTTATGGAATTACTATATACAATGCTAAGGTAGATAGGCGATTTAGATTACCACCCCAAGAAGTTGGCAGTCCTTTAGTCTGGACAAAAATACGTCAGGAAGGTCCAGAAACAGTTTCAATTCTGGTTAAACCTGCTACTAACGTTAAAATTGCAGAAGTAACTCAGATTACTCCAGAAAAGTTATCTCTGGCAATGGGTTGGGGTAGTATCGGGAATGCACCTCCGGGTTGGAAGCCAAATCCTAGACCAGAATCTTCTAATACGAGACCTTCACCATTTCCCAGGAGAGAAAATTCACCGCCTCAAAATTCTCGTGGAAACACTACTACAACGAGAAGATGGCCTTTCCCTCCCCCTCGTCGCAATACTCAACAGCCTAATACTAATAATAGTAGTTCTAATTCTCGTTTTGCCTTGCCTAATCAACTACCTCGACGTAATGGACGATTATTGATAGTGATAGACCCCGGACATGGGGGACCGACTGATTTGGGTGGGGTTGGTTTTAATGGTATACGGGAAAAGGATATTGTGTTGCCTATTTCATTAGAGGTAGCTAAAATTCTGGAGCAGAATAATATACAGGTGCTTCTGACTCGGGAGACAGACCGGGATTTGGATTTGCCACCACGAGCAGAATTTGCTAATCGGGTAGGAGCAGATTTATTTGTGAGTATTCATGCTAATGCTATTAGTATGAGTCGTCCTGATGTAAATGGTTTAGAGACTTTTTATTATGAAAGTGGACTTGTTTTAGCACAGTATATTCAGAATAGTATGTTGCAAGCTTTTCCGACTATGAATAATCGTGGTGTGAAGCAAGCCCGTTTTTATGTATTAAGAAAGACTGAGATGACTGCTGCTTTGGTAGAGGTCGGTTTTGTTACTGGTAATTATGATTGGAGGATACTTGCAGATCCTGCTCAACGTAGTCGGATGGCGCAGGCGATCGCTCGTGGCATATTAGAATATGTTAAAGCTTATTCTCGATAATTTAGGGAGTAGGGAGTAGGGAGTAGGGAGTTCAGTAGTAGACTGACACACCTAGAATGGTGCATGAGGGTAGGGGCTGGTTTGAGCAGAAATTTTCATGGCGAATCTAAGATTTAGATAAACCTGCCCCCGTTATATCAAATTCGCTGGTTTTGGAAAATAAGGTTCTACCATCAGAAAAGAGCTAAAACTCTTAGTTTGTAGAGGGTACGGTTCCCGAAAAATTGGAGACCAAACCCCTACGGTCTTAAATTCTACCGATACTACCAGATTTGATGTTACTCAGTCAAAGAACCTACTTTTTTCAAAGCTGCTCTGAGATTACCTTGGCATTCAGATAAGATATGATCTCCTTCTTCTTTTTCTAAGTTGCTCCAGTGCATAAAAAGTGCTAGTTTAACTGAATCACCACTTTTATTTAATAATTCTCCTGCTTCATCCCGACTTAACTCTGTTAAATCCCCAATAATTCGTAAAGCTCTATCCCTTAACTTACTATTTTTTACGGCTACGTCAATCATACGATTGCCATAGACTTTGCCTAACCTTACCATTACTCCGGTTGATAAGACATTCAATGCCATTTTGGTCACGGTTCCGGCCTTTAAACGGGTTGAACCTGCCAATAATTCTGGGCCAACCAATAACCGAATATCTACATCTACCTTGACTTCAAACTGTTCTACAGGGACACAAGTAATAAAAATAGTTTTTGCTCCCCGTTGCTTTCCTGCATCCAAAGCACCATGAACATAAGGAGTTGTACCACCAGCAGTAATGCCAACTACCACATCTAGATTTGTGATGTGACGGGAAGCGATCGCTTGACCACCATCTTCCCAACTATCCTCTAGATCTTCGGAACTGCGGACTAAAGCAGCAGCACCTCCTGCTATAATTCCTTGTACTAATTCTGGAGGCGTACAAAATGTGGGTGGACATTCAGCCGCGTCCAATACTCCCAAACGACCACTTGTACCAGCTCCCACATAGAACAATCTACCACCTTGGTTTAAAGCTTCGGCAATTATATCCACTGCTTGAGCTAATTGTAAACGGGATGAGGCGATCGCTTCTAAAGTCCGGTTATCTTCTTGATTAAACAAGTCTACTAATTCTAAAGAGGTTAATTGATCGAGATTATGGCTATTAGGATTAACCTGTTCAGTTAACAAATGACCTCTTTCTTGTAAATTTTTCATAACTTTATCTTGACAAATTATGTAAATAATATGACGCTATGGGCTAGGGAACAGGGAACAGGGAACAGGGAACAGTCAAAGAGTTTTTCGTATAGGGAAATGCTCCGGAAACAGGATTTATAAATGTCCGCGCCCTTTGGTTCAACTGCTATGTTACCTAAAAAGTAAAAAAAAGATATTATCTCTATGTAAAAGTAAAAAGCATCCATAAAATAAATAAGCTTCAGTATTTTTAGCCTATAGCTTAGAGAGTTGGTTACTGTTTAGTTAAGGGACTGGAAAAATGTAGTTATCACCCAGAAAACCCACTGATAACTGAGCGGATGCCTTTTGAGTTACAAAAGACCTTCCAATTGACGCTTAATTTTATCTAGCTCCGTTTCCTTATTTTCAGAAGCTTGGTCTGCATCTTCTTGCCAATCAGTTTCTTCTACATTATGCTCTGGAGGAATCTCCAACTTACCTGCTGGTACAACTTGCCAATCATAATCTACATTCCTACAAAATTCCATAACTTCTTCCTGGTCGATTTCTTCAACTGTGGGAGTAGGAAAATCTTGAGCTTCTAACAATACACCAAAGCGAGTCGCATCATCTTCTGATTGAAACATTAATACCTTATTGCGATCGCCGATTTGAATCGTATGTATTCCCTCATTTTCAGTTCTAGCATTAAACAGTAAAACAAATACTCGCATAACTTTTCTCAACTTCAAATAGAAATAGACTATAATTTTGTGTCTATATACAGAATATTTATGACTAATGATGTACAAGTTAAATAGTAAAATTATTGCAGTAATCACAGGTATTTTACTTCTTAGCTATGTACTTCACGGGCAACAGAAATTGCTATATAATTTATAGACACAAAAAGAATAAATACACAATATACAAAAACCTGTTAAATGAGACAATTCCTGAAAACAAGCTTGTACATAGTATAGTATTAATGATACAATAATATGTAAAAATTAAGAAAGTTTTTTTTAGTTATGAGTTTATCTCAAGAAGTTCAAAACTCTATTTCTCAGCTTGATATTTCTTTGGAAAGAGATGTGTTTATGCGAACTTTAATTCGGGAACTATCCGGAACATTACAAGAAATTGTCGGATTAGAAGAAGCTTCAGGTTTTATTAGTGTTGTAGGTCAAGTTATGGGAGACCAAATCAACAACTCTTATAAGTCTGCACTACAAGTATCTAATCTATCTAGGGAACAAGTTGCTCAAGTATTAGTAGACCTGAAAAAAAGAATACAAGGTGATTTTTATATCATTGAAGAGGATGATGAAAAGATTGTTTTAGGGAATCGAGTTTGTCCCTTTGGTGAAAAAGTAATAGGTCGTCCTTCTATGTGTATGATGACTTCTAATGTATTTGGTTCTATTACAGCTAGTAATTTAGGATATTCTAAGGTTGAACTGCAAGAAACAATTGCCCAAGGTGCTTCGGGATGTCGGGTTGTGGTTTATTTGAAACTAACGGAAGATGCTGAAGAAGCAGATGGAAGAGAATACTTTAAGTCATAAATTACAACATGATTCCTGAACAATTTATTGAACTAGCTAGAGTTTTACCTGAACCATCTTTACTTCTTACGCAAGCAGGAGAAATTTTAGCTTTAAATAAGCCAGTTTCTTTGTTATTTGGCTGGAAAATTAGTGAACTTAAAGGAGAACTACTATGTAAGTTTGTAACTGAATCTGAGGAAGCTTTGATGAAATATTTACAAGCTTGTTCAAAGAGTCGAAAAATGGTTTTTGGTTCTTTAACAATTTGTACATCTGATGGAGAGAGTATTATTTGTCGTTCTCAAGGAGCAGTTATTCAACCAGCTTTGGGTGGATTACCTGCTCAAATTTTTTTACGTTTAGAAAAAAGGAATATAGCTAACCAAAATTTTTTGGGACTCAATGAAAAAATTGATGAGTTAAAGACAGAAGTTGAGCATCGTCGTCAAGCAGAAATTAAATTAAATCAACGCTTATCTGAACTAAAAAAAGCTCAAATGCAATTAATCCACCAAGAGAAACTTTCTAGTTTAGGGCAAATTGCAGCGGGAGTAGCTCACGAAATTAATAATCCAGTAACTTTTATTCATGGGAATTTGATTCCAGCTCAAGAATATGCGAAAGATTTATTTAGATTAATTAAATTATATCAACAATATTATCCCAATCCAGTTCCAGAAATTCAAGCAGAAATTGAGGAGATTGATTTAGATTTTTTAATTCCAGATATGATTAAATTACTGCAATCAATGAGTGTCGGAACAACACGAATCCGTCAAATTGTGGAATCAATGCGCAGTTTTTCCCGTCTAGATGAGGCAAAAATTAAGAAAGTAGATATTCATCAAGGTTTAGATAGTACATTAATGATTCTTCAGCATCGTTTAAAAGCTACACCTAATTTTCCAGAGATAAAGGTTATTAAAAGTTACGGAAAATTGCCTCAAGTAGAATGTCATTCTGGGCAACTTAATCAAGTTTTTATGAACATTCTTACCAATGCAATTGATGCTTTACATGAACGTTATGAAGTAGGAAATATTGTAGAACCTGAAGTTAATTTATCTGAGATTAAAGTTAAAACTGAAATATTAGATAGTGATTGGGTTGCTATTCAGATTTCCGATAATGGTTTGGGGATAAGTGAGCAAGTATTTACGAAAATATTTGACCCTTTTTTTACTACTAAAAAAACCGGAAAAGGAGCAGGATTAGGTTTATCAATTAGTCATAAAATTATTACAGAAATACATGGTGGAAAACTATTATGTGATTCAAAATTAGGAGAGGGAACAAGATTTTTAATTAAAATTCCAGTTAAACTAAAAATTTCTTAAGCATTTAGCAGTCAGCATTCAGCTATTAGCTTTTTGTGATTAACTTCTGTAGCACAACCTTCCAGGTTGTTACAGCCTAGAAGGCTGTGTTACAGATATATGAATACTTTTATATTTAATCAGCAACCCCTAATTAGGGCTGGCGTATGGAAACATGAAAGCATTATTGACAGACAAACTTTTTAGCAATTTTATGTCTGGAAAAAGTATCAGCTTTTAGGTCAAAGAGGTGAAAAAGTTAACAGAAAAAGTTTTGTTCTTGAGAAAAATGATGAATCAAAGACCACGGAAACACTTGAACAACTGTTCCCTGTTCCCTGTTCCCTAGAAAAATTAAGAGATAATTTTTCTAGCTAATTCCTTTATAACTGCTATTCTTCCTGGATTCTGGATTCTGGCTCCTCCCCGCTACTAAAAGACTTTTACGTTTCCCGATGAATCAGCAAACCCTAATTATTAATTATTAATTATTAATTATTAATTATTAATTAATTTAATACCTTCCTTGACCAGAAAATACTACTATTAAAAACCCCAATAATTGCACCAAAACAATACTAGGACCTGAAGGCAAATTAAAAGTTCCAGATAATATCATTCCTATCACTCCACTCATAGCACCAATAATTGCAGAAACTCCTAAAAATGACAAAAACTCATTACAAATTAACTTAGCTGTAGCTGCTGGAATTACTAAAAAAGCATTCACTAATAAAATACCAACTGCTCTAATAGTAAGAGCGATCGCTAATGACAAAATAATCATAAATATATATTGATATCTCTGTACAGGAATCCCTTGAATTTGTGCTAATTCGGAATTAAAAGTTAACAATATTTGTTTTGGTAAAGTTAATCCTAACCAACTTAAAGAGACAACCAATAAAATTAGGATAAAAACTAAATCTAAATTACTAATTGCCAGAATATCACCAAACAATATAGACAATAAATTACCACGATATCCAGGTACTAAATTAAATCCAATTGTTCCTAATGCAACTGAACCTGCAATTACAATACTTAAAATCGTATCTCCACCTAAATTAGTTTTTTCAATTAAATAATTTATCCCTAATCCAAATAATACCAAAAATCCAATTAAAGCTATCATTATAGGCAACTGCAATAAAGCACCTATAACTACAGCTAAAAAAGCAGTATGACCTAAAGCATTTCCAAACAAAGATAACTGGCGTAAAATTACAAATCCACCGAGAATACCTCCTAAAATTCCTAACAGGATACCGCCCATAATTGCCCGTTGCATAAAAGGCAGACTAAATAAATCTATTAATTCTGAAAAATTCATGTTAATAAAAAGAAAGATTGTATATAGCATTTCCCATCTTTTGTGAGATACACTGCTGCAGATCCCCCCCTAACCCCCTTGATAAGGGGGGGACTTCCAGTTCCCCTTAAAAAGGCATTGCTCATTCTTTGTCGGAGCGAGAATATTTACAACCCTATATTTTTCGAGTCTTGTACTCCCCACCCTCCTCATCCTCCCCACCCTCCTTTTCTTTTTTCTCTCGTGACAATAAATTAGCCCTGCCTTAAAAAGGGGGATTTAGGGGGATCGTTGATGTACCTCAATAGACATCTCCAAAAATAAAAAACAGAATCAATTATTATCCATAAATCATCAATTACTCCCCCCTATTCCCTGTTCCCTATTCCCTGTTCCCTCTTTTTCGGAGAGGTCTAATAAAGCTTTTATCTCAGACTAAAATAAATAGCTCACCGCTCTTTGCTAACTCCTTAATGGTTACACATTCTTTTTGCAAGAATGAAAATATCTAGTAAAACCTTCTCCATAAATTTTAATCAAATTATTCTCATTCAAAGTAATACTAGGTTGACCATGACATAATATACGACGATTAATGCAAATAACTTGGTCACAATAACGACTAACTATATCTAAATCATGGGAAACCTGAAGAATAGAAAAGCCATTTTCTGTCTGTAAATTTCCTAATAATTCGGCAAATTCTACTTCTCCAGTTGGGTCTACCCCAGCCAATACTTCATCTAATATTAATAACTGTCGAGGTTGCACTAAACAATATGCTAATAAAACCCGTTTTAACTCCCCTCCACTTAAACTTCCTATTCTTTGTTTTCGGTGATTTTGTAAGTTAACTTGTAGTAAAGCTTTTTCCACGGACATAAGTTTTTCTCGTGACTTCATCAAACCACTTTGAGGTAAACCCAAACTAACTAATTCAGCTACAGTTAATGGAAAACTGCGGTCAAAAAGTAACTTCTGGGGAATATAACCAACTTTATGCCAATACTTTCCTAAATATTTTATCTGTCTACCAAGAATTTCTATATAACCAGACTCATAAGGAATTAAACCTAATATTGCTTGAATTAAGGTACTTTTTCCGGCTCCATTAGGTCCGATTATTGCTGTGTTACTGCCAGGAAAAATTTTAAATGAGACAGATTCTACTGCTTGATATTTTCCTCTTACTATTGTCAAGTTTTCTACATTAACTACAGGGAATTTTTTTTTAATTTCTACTACTTTCACGGACAAACTTCCTCCATACTTTTTCAATTATTTCTCATTTTAATTAAATATTGTTTTGGGTCTAATAGCTCGGTGTTTCTCAAATTTAATCAGGACTTATATAGAACCCATTTGAGAACTCTAAAATTAGGTGGGGAGATCGGAAGAGAGTGAATATGGGGCGATTTTTCTACTTTTTTCCTTATTCTCTTTCTCTGACTCCTGACTCCTGAGGACTGTTTGCGGAGCATGACAAACGGAACTCTTGTCTCCTTTATCAAAAATCCTCACTGCGTGCAAAGATACCAAATGACTTCTTGCCGATTGAAAAGTTGTCATTGCGACGATAGGAAGCAATCTCAGGAAAACCCCTAAGATTGATTCCTTCCACTCCGTTCCATTCGCAATGACTTGGGTATAGCAATTCCTCCAATTTTATATTACCCAGGTGAACCCAGAAACCGGGTTTCCTTGCGTAAGTGTTGATAATATTACTTTACTGGCAAATTTCTTCTAAGGTTTTTAAATTATTTCTCATCGCAGTAAAATAATGTTCTGGGTCTAGGGAACCACTATTTATTGGGTCTAATTTTTTTATTTTTAACCCATTATCTTTAGCAATTTGCTGCATTCTATTATCATCAAATCCAATTTCCGCGAGTAAATTTTTGACTTGATATTTTTTAGCTGTATTTATTACTCTTTGAATATCTTGAGGCGTAATACTATCCTGTGGCAATTCTACTATTGCTGTTTGTTGTAAATTATAGCGTTTTGCCAGATAGGGATAGGCATCGTGAAAGGCAATAAATTTACATCCTTGGAAAGGAGCTAAACGAGTTTGAAATTCTTGGTCAAGTTTCTGTAATTTTTGTAGATAAATATTAGCATTTGATTGATAATTAGCTGTATTATTAGGATTAGCTTTAACTAAACCATCCCGAATATTTTTGACTTGTTGTTGTGCTAAAAATGGGTCTAACCAAACATGAGGATTTCTCTCTTTGTGACCGTGGTTATGTTCATGTTTATGGTCGTGATATTCATCTTCTTCTATAGGTTTAATATTTTGACTAGCATCAATTTCTTGTAGTTGAGAGTTACCAGTAGCATCGACTAATTTCTCTAAAAATTCTTCTAACCCCAACCCATTTTTGACTAATACATCTGCTTGTGCAATAGTACGAGCATTTTCCGGTGTTGCTTGATATTCGTGGGGATCGGTTCCGGGAGGAATTAAAAGTTCTACTTTTCCAGTTTCTCTGGTGATTCCTTTGGTAAACATATATATAGGCAAGAAAGTGGCGACTATTTTAGTTTCATTTCTATTTTGAGCAAGGCTGCTAATATTTCCCAGAGAAGCAGTTGTGATAAGCGCTGCTACTCCTAGTAATGAACCACCCATCCATTGAAGTTTACTCAACATATTATTTCCTAATTTTGAGAATGATTATCATTCTAGTCTAGAAAATAATAAAAAACAACCCCCTGGTAAGGGAATTTGGGAAATGTGGGAGCTGTGGGAAGTTTGGGGAGGGTGGCAGGAAAGTCCGTTTTTATTAATAGGCCAGGACTTAAGCTTATCGACCAAGAGAAATAAATTTTTTCCTTTTATAAGATTGCTATATCAATCAGGATAATAATATTCCCACCAATTACCATATATTTTGACTATTTCATCTGATCGGTGATTGTGTATATATAAACAATTTTCTTTACCAAGAGGCACATAAGCAATACCAAATTGATCAAAAATAAAAGTATCAGTTGTAAAGAAAGTACATTTTTCGTCTTGGTAAATGGACTCAACATAAAACCATCCAATTCTGGTATTGTATTGACATAAATTAGGATTATTTACACAATTCATTAAAGCAGATTCAGATAATTTTAATCTAATTGTATCTGTATAAGCTGCTAATAAAATTTATAAAACAATTAATAATGGTACTCCTATGGCTTTAATTAAAGTTTTTACCAGAGAATATTTCAGCTTATTTTTTTTGAGAAAATATATTAATATTCTCACAAGTTCTATGAGCCAATAAATGCCGATAATCAAACCAAAAATCAGAGCAATTATCAGAGCAATTAAATATACTGAAAATTCCAGGAAAGACCTAAAAATTAATATAATTTGCCAGCCTTGAGCTAGAGGTACAATTAAACAAAGAAAAAGTACAATTATTTCCCAATAATTTTTGATTAGTTTAAACTTCAAATTGTATCTACCTCCCTATTCCATAAAAATATAGCATTTCCCAAGAAGCGTGAAATACAGATAATTATAATTAATATTACCAGGGCGGGCATCTTGCCCGCGTGGGTGTACCTGACGCCTGGTGAAATCCGCTATACTTTTTCAGTAAATCCTAAATATCTATATCTATAACAATGTAACCTTGATTATTTAATACAATATTATCCTTTCTTTCAAAAACAGTTTGAATAAACAACGGACAATTTCGGTAACAAAAAACTACTTCTTTTTTACCTAAAATACTGACGCTATTAAAATACAAAGGTAATTCTGCTAATAGATATTTAACCGCAATTTCTAACCGATAATTACTAATATCTGTTTGAGTTTCTACTACCTGCCTAGAAGTTTCAAGACAGTTGTTTCTAAATTCAATATCATTAGCATATTTATCTTCATAAAATTTTAGTGTTGAGAGATAATTTATGTTTTTATTCAAATACTGGGAATCTATAATTAGTGCTTCAGCTTCATTCATTGACAAGTCTAATCCTACTAATGCTCTCAAACATTTATTTTTCAAATAATTAGCTTGCCTTTTAGCTTTTTTTGTAGCTTTAACTTGATCATATTCTAAAGCCATTAGTGTATAAACATAAGCTTCGTCCGGAATAACAAGATTAAAACTCTTAAAATTATTCATCGCCCACTTTGATCAAATAGCTATATTTTTTTCAGAAAAAAAGCTATTAAATTGACTAATACCTAAAACTGAATATTCTCCTCTTTCGTATAATATTTAGCAATTACTCCTAATCAGATATACCTTACTTATTGGTTATGATTCTGTCATATTAAGATACATTTTTTTCTCTTTTCCCTATTCCCTATTCCCTAATTTAGCAATATAATAATTATTGAAAATATCTTCTAGAATTTGTTTAATATCCACATTTATAAACCCTGCCTCATTTAACATTTTCACTGCTTTTTGTTCTCCCCATATTGCACCAAGTCCTACCCCATTTTGTCCCAAGAAAACGGTCATGCAATGCATACAAAATGTTGTGTATAACCACGGCGCTAAAGGATGATCCAGGTTTTTATGTAGATTACTTGATACTCCCAAGTCAACCATCAAGAAAGTTCCATCAGGTTTCAGAGAATCAGCTATGTTTATTAGTTACTTTGTGTAAGTCCTCCTAGTAATAGACTACAATAATTTTGAAAATAGAAACTGATTTTGTAGTAAATGCCCCACCATACCAATATCTATAGCAATATAAAATCGTTAGACATCTTCAGAAAAGAGGAAATCGGCGGAAAGAATAGATGATTTGTGTCTGATAATTGATTTAATTTTTTATTTCTGGAGATGCCTAATCAGGATAATAATATTCCCACCAATTACCATATATTTTTACTATTCTATCTGATTGGTGATTGCGTATATATAAACAATTTTCTTTACCAAGAGGCACATAAGCAATACCAAATTCATCAAAAATCCAGGTATCAGTTGTAAAGAAAGTACATCCTTCATACTGCCTAATAAACTCAACATAAAACCATCCAATTCTGGTATTGTCTTGGCAGAAATTAGAAGCATTTACACAATTAATTAAAGCAGATTCAGATAATTTTAATCTAATTATATCTGTATAAGTTACTAATAAAATGTATAAAAGAAACAATACTGGTACTCCTATAGTTTTGATTAAAGTTTTTATCTGAGAATATTTCAGTTTGTTTTTTTTGACAAAATGTATGAATATTCTCACAACTTCTATGAGCCAATAAATGCCGATAATAAAACAAAAAATCGGAGGCATTATCAGAGAAATTAAAAATAATGAAAATTCAAGGAAAGACCTAGAAATTAATATGATTTGCCAGGCTTCAGCTAGAGTTACAATTAAACAAAGAAAAAGTACAATTATTTCCCAATAATTTTTGATTAGTTTAAACTTCAAAGGAAAACCTCCTAATTATCATACACTTTTTTATCAAATAAGCCGAAGGGTAGGTCATATTTTTAGAGAGTAGTTGACTGTTTCACCCAAAATAGTGCATGGGGTAAGGGCGGGTTTTAGCTAGAATTTTCATGCTTATTCTAAGATTTATAGGACTTACGCATTAACTCTATTGGCACTGGAATGTTTCATCTAAAATGGTGCAATAGGTAGGGGCGGGTTTCTCAGGAAATTTTCATGCTTACTCTAGGATTTACATAAACCCGCCCCTGAGAGGCGGCTCAGATGATATGGGGCGGGTTTATCTGATCAACCCATGAAAACTCCTTAACTCACTTGTAAAACCTGCCCCTACGGTGTCTTCTCTAATACACAGTTTTAGCTGAAACATTTCAGTAGGGTGTGTACGCGACATGTAAAGCGCACTTCCTAACGCACCAGCACTCCAGTAAGTCCTGATTTATATAAACCCGCCCCTCGAACGGTAACTTATATCATTAGGGGGCGGGTTGATCTGAGAAACCCATTAAAACTCCTTAACTTAACGGTGATTTTTCGGGAACCGTAACCCGCCCCTACGGAGTCTAATTCCCTAATGCAAACAATTAGTTGTTTTATTTCATTATTGAACTGTACTAACTCCCTGGATGAGTCATATTTTTCGGAACCACAATTTCCTCAAATTCCTCTGCCGAAATATAATCCAATTCCAAACAAGCTTCTTTCAAAGTTAAATCTTTCTCATGGGCAAAATGGGCAACTTCGGCAGCTTTATCATACCCAATTTTCGGAGTCAAAGCTGTTACTAACATCAAAGATTGTTCCAAATAAAAATCAATTTTTTTCTGATTTGCCTTCAAATCAACTAATAGAAAATCAGTAAAATTATTACAACTATCAGCAATTAAATTAATCGACTGCATCAAATTAAAAATCATCATCGGTTTATAAGTATTTAACTCAAAACTTCCCTGAGCGCCAGCAAAAGCGATCGCTGCATCATACCCCATCACCTGAGTCGCTACCATTGTCATTGCTTCACACTGAGTAGGATTAATTTTTCCTGGCATAATAGAAGAACCTGGTTCATTTGCAGGCAAAATTAACTCCCCAAAACCGCATCGCGGTCCGCTTCCCAACCACCGAATATCATTAGCAATTTTCAGTAACGAACCAGCTAATGTTTTCAAAGCACCACTCGCCATGACTACCCCATCGTGAGCAGCTAAAGCAGCAAATTTATTCGGTGCTGACACAAAAGGCAACCCAGTTATTTCGCTAATATATTTGGCAGCAAGTTCAGCAAAACCATTCATTGTATTTAACCCTGTTCCTACCGCAGTACCACCAATAGCTAATTCATATAAATCTAATAATGTATGAGTAATACGATGTAAATTTGCATCCAGTTGCGCCACATATCCGGAAAATTCTTGCCTCAAAGTCAGAGGAACTGCATCTTGTAGGTGAGTGCGCCCTATTTTGACAATTTCCGAAAATTCTTCTGACTTTTCTTGCAGTGCATCCCGCATTTTTTTCACTTTTGGCAGCAACTTTTCATGTAATGCTACCGCTGCAGCAATGTGCATAGCAGTAGGGAATGTATCGTTAGATGACTGAGACATATTAACGTGATCGTTAGGATGTATTGGGTTTTTGCTTCCCATTTCTCCACCATAAATTTCGATCGCCCGGTTAGCAATGACTTCGTTGACATTCATATTGCATTGAGTACCACTTCCTGTCATCCAAACTCGTAGAGGGAAATTTCCATCTAGTTTTCCGGCAATAATTTCTTCTGCTGCTTGAACAATTAATTTTGCTTTATCTTCTGGAAGTTTACCGAGTTCCTGGTTAGTTTGGGCGACTGCTTTCTTGAGGATAGCAAATGCTCTAATAACTTCTGGTGGAATATAATCTTGTCCAATAGAGAAATAGATGAGCGATCGCTGAGTTTGAGCGCCCCAATAACGGTGTGCTGGTACTTCAATATTTCCCATACTATCACTTTCGGTTCGCATTGTTGTTTTTGGTTTTGTCATTGGTATAGCAATCCTATTTTATTTATGTATAAAAATTTTACCGCTTTTAGGGAACAGGGAACAGGTAGAAGTTTCAGATTTTTTATTTACTTTTTAATTTGTCGCAACCTATTGAGAATTGCTATATTTTATTTATCAGTTTATTTTCATAACTTACCCAAAAGGAACCCAGAAAATGAGTTTCTTTGCGTAAGTCCTTGGATAATTAATCATTAATAATTACCTCTTATTAAAACCGATAGAATTGAATCAAGTACGGAAATCTTATTTTATTATTATTTATTTATCGTGCCAAAACTAATGATTCTAATGTAATGTAATTTTTATTATAGTCATGGTTTTTTAATTTTAAGTATTTTTCTACTATGTTTAAAATTCTTTTGCCGTTTGCTGGTTTTCTTAAAAAATCGGTTGCACCCGCCATTTGCGCCCTAACCCGATTTATCCAACTATCTTGGGCCGTATAAATAATAATAGGAATTTTTTTATAAGCAGAACTTGTCCGCAAAAAATTACAGAGTGCCAAACCATCAACATTAGGCATATCTAAATCCATAAATATTAATTCAGGTGGTTTTTTAGCCATTAATCCTATTGCCTCCATTGGGTCAGTAATTTTATCAATTTTATATCCTTTAGGCATCAAAACTTGCTCTAAATAATTACCTGTTGCTGGTATTGAATCTATACAAGTTATAGGTATTTTAGAGCGATGTATAGCAGAATAAATTAAGCGTAATTGCTCTAAAGGAGATGGTAAATCTGGTAATACCTTAATCTCTATTAAACCTTTTTTAATAAAATGATATAAAGTACGAGTTGTTAAGGCTAAACATTGCTTCTTTTTCACTGCAATATCCCACAAAGTATTTTGACCATCAAGCTGATTACTAAGAGTTTCAAAAGTTGCTGCACAAAGACGAGTTTCTAGTTTTATAGACTGTTTAACTATGGGAGCTTGTTCTGGCAAAATATTACTAATACCCATTTTTTTCCACCGTGACCACAGCTCTTCTACTGCCTCTACAACTTGCTTTAATTCTAATAGAGATAATCCCAAATTAGCAACAATTTCTAATTTTTTATTGTAATGCCAATCTAAATTTAATACTGGTTGATTTGCTAAAGAAAATAAGATTTCATAGCTGCTAGTACGAATAATTGATTTCCCTTCTTCTAAAGTAATTTGCTCTTCAATAATACCCTGTTTCAAAAGTTGATATTCCCATAATTCTTCATGAGATATTAAACTAGCATTAAATTTTAAATTTTGACAACATTGATTAACTGCACGATACCATCTTCTAGTTTGATGTAGTCCCCCTGTAGCATACAACATTTTTCCTCGATAAAAGTAAATCTGCCATTGTTGTTTACTATTATCTATAATAAGTTCACCTGTTGCTTTTTTTTGGCCAAGCACAGCCAAGGCGTTCCATATTTTACTACACCCGATATTAGTTACTTGCATTTTTTCTTAAGTTAACTATATTTCTTTCTAGTATATAGTTTTCCCTATTATTTCCCTAAAATTATAGTTCTATAGCAATCCTATTTGAATCCTGTGCAAAATTCAAAAACTTTTAGGGAACACTTAACTGGGAACAGCTAATAGGTAAGAGTTTCAGTTTTTTTATTTACTTTTTGATTTGTCGCAACCTATTTAGAATTACTATATAGATAAGACTTGACTTTATGAGTTGGATAAATGCTATGGTATTAATTATTCTTATGTTTAGTTTTCCTCCATTTGCCTTACTCCCTTACTACCTTACTCCCCTCATACCTAATACCAAGGGTGATAAATATTTGTTAAAAATTGTATAAGTAAGAAGAAAGAAATCTTTAACAAACAGGAATAAACGATAGGTAAGCATTCACCTTTCAAATTTTTAATGAATAAAGCAAGTATTCATTTAACTTATACTACATTTTTTACTAATTATTGAAAATCTCTCAATTGTTTTTTCCTTCTTTAAACTGTTAACGCAGTTCCTCTGTAGGAAGCTACCTAATAGCTAAATACTGAATGCTGAATGCTGAATGCTGAATGCTGAATGCTGAATGCTGAATGCTGACAATGATAGAGATCATTATCTAAAATTAATTGGAGTAGCTATTTTTAAGTATTTTCGCTTAACATCTAACTTTTTGTTTAAGCATTCAGCTATCAGTAATAAGCACTAATAGTAATCTGTTTCTAAGGCGATGCTTTATCAACATCTTTTTTCCCTTTTGAAGTTCCACTAAAAACAATAGCTGACTATTTACCGAATAATTAATAGTTAATAATTAATAATTAAAAGTTGATAGTCAATAATTATTCATTCAACAATTCACGTCTGGAAGCCTCCCCTTGGATAGGGGATAAATCAAAAATTTTCCTTTGATTCAATCCCCTTCTTTGAAGAAGAGGTAATTATTAATTGTTCATTGTTCATTATTAATTGCTGAAAACTCTAGTTAATTAGTAAGTAGGTAGACATTAAAATTTATCGTTATATGAAGGCAGAAGGCAGAAGGCAGAAGGAAAGAGGTTTAAGAGATACTTTACTTTTTATTACATACTTCCTTTTTTTCATGCCAACTTACTTAACTACAACTTGAGCTGCTAATAATAAACTTTCCTCACATTTAATTAATTTCCCAATACCTAAAAATTCACCTTCTAAATTGTATACTCGAAAATTATCTTCAGTTTTTTCAGCTTCTATTTCCCATCCTTTTTGATAGGGTAAACGTTGACCTTGACACCATCTTTTTCCATCTTCAGCAACTAAAAATATCCCTGGTAAATGTGCTAATGCTATATCCATAGATAAAAGACTAAATTTATTTTCCTGTAGTTGATTTTCCACTTCAGCAAAAGTGAGACTATTTTCCCTAGAAAAACCACTACTTTTGGTTCTAGTTAAAGCAGCTAAAGTTCCACCAATATTTAAAATTGCACCTAGATCGCGGGCGATCGCTCGAATATAAGTACCACTACCACAAGCGATCGCCAAATCTACCTCCGGAAAATCTCCTGGTCTCCAGTCAAGAATTTCTATATTAAACACTTCTACCACCCGAGTGGGAACATCAACTGTTTTTCCCTGACGTGCTAAATCATAAAGTCGTTTTCCTTGTACTTGTATGGCACTATAACTCGGTGGTACTTGCTCAATTTTACCTAAGAAATTTGGCAGCACTGCTTCAATATCTGATAACATTAATTTTGGTGCTGGCGCAGATTGAATAATTTCTCCCTCTAAATCATCAGTAGTAGTGATTGTACCAAATCTAACTGTACCATGATAAGCTTTGTCTGAGGGTAAAAATTGTAATAACCTGGTTGCTTTTCCCACTGCAATAGGTAACACACCAGTTGCAGCAGGGTCGAGAGTGCCTCCATGTCCGACACGTTTGAGACGTAGCAACTTTCGTACTTTTGCTACACAGTCATGGGAAGTCAGACCAGATGGTTTATTGAGATTGAGAAAACCTTGTATCATAAGTTAGAAGGAAGAAGGAAAGATCAATTATTATATAATAATACTCAATAGATTGTGATATCAAGTCCGGCAGTATCGGCAGAATTAATACTGTAGGGGTTTGGTCTCCCAACCCTCTACCAAATAGGAGTTTGAGCTAATCTGGAGCTGTCTATTTATTAAATAATTGTGAAGTCGAGATCATTTTCGACGACTCCAATGACTATTGCTAGAAAATCTTCATCGTTATTTGTCAACCCACTATTACTATCTATGAAAATGACTGTTCCACTTTCCCCACCTACAACCGTTGTTTTAAATCGCAGATCGTTACGACGCAAACCATCAACTAATCCTATTCGATCATTTTCAGCAGTATTATAATCACTAATAATATCTGCTTCTGATACACTCAGACCACCTGTATTTGAAGAAATAATAAATAAATCTGTTCCGGTTCCTCCTATTAAAGTGTCAGAATCGCGATCACCTGATAGAGTATCATCACCTTCACCTCCATCTAGACAGTCATCACCTTTACCTCCATATAGACAATCATTTCCTAAATTACCAAAAAGACAATCATTTCCTAAATTACCATAAAGTGTGTCATCATCATCATTACCAAATAGAGAGTCATTATTTTTACCACCCCACAATGTATCCTCACCATCATCACCTAAAAGTGAATCTTGGTCTTGCCCACCAAATAGGGAATCACCACTGGTTCCTCCCAGAAGTGTATCATTACCCCCACCACCAAAAATTATGTCTTTGCCACCTCTACCTTCTATAGAATCTCTACCTGCAAACCCCACAATTGAATCTGCTCTCGCTGTACCAAGAGTCTCATCATTATTTTCTGTTAACAAAATTTTATTGAATGAACCTCCTGAACTTCCTTTTCCTGTGGTACTTGTGCTGCCACTACTTCCTGCTTCACTATTGGGAGGTGGCGTGAAAAGAACAACTGTAGTACCGTTAAAAAGACCATCTTCTGTTGCAGTTATCATGACACTTTTAGGAATGACTTCTATTTGTGACTATACTAATATATAGCAATTTGCAAAGTTATAAGGTATATTTGTTTTTCTTTTTTTCTATTCGTCTTAAACCTAAAATTTTGTAATTTATGACAACGTTTTCCGTTGTCGCCATCCAATTTTGTCTAAATTTTTATAATAGTTAATTTGATCCGAATATGATATAATCAATTGCCTATGATTCCTAAACTGCTAAAACAAGGTAGAACCTAATTTTTCTGTTGGTTGATTGGATGCAGTATATACTCTGTAATTTATCAAAATAATTGGCCAACCCATAAATTTTTCTTAGTTTTCAATTAAACTTTGGGATCGGCCACAAGTTATAAAATAGTTTACCTTTCACAAAGGCTATCCATATCTAAAATTACAAAAATATGGGAAAAAGTTGTAAAAAAGTATACATAGCAAACCACCCCTAAAATTAGAGACTTTAGACTAAATAGGCAATATAAAAGTTAAACTAAGAAAGTAATTTGTTGCTATTTTTGAGACTGGCAACTAATTTAAAGAAGTCAATCCTGATATATTGATTATTAATGGCTAACTGCTACGGCTCAAGCTATCAGAGTAATACTAAATATACTTTAAGTGCAAGGAAATAATAATAATAATGTTTAATCCAACAGAAATATTAATAGATGCTTTTGTCAAAGAGCTACAAGCAGGATACCATCGTACTTATGGTAATTTTAAACCAGATTACCCAGAAATTATTGCCTGGGTAGGAAATATGGCTCTGGAAAATATTGCTAATTGTGATGCACTATATCACAATGTTGAACACACAATGTTGGTTACTCTTGTCGGTCAAGAAATTTTACGGGGTAAGCATATTCGTGAAGGTGGAGTTTCTCCTGAAGATTGGTTACATTATATTATTTCCTTATTGTGTCACGATATTGGTTATACCAAAGGGGTCTGCCGAAAAGACCAAGAATTATTAGGTAGGTATGCTAGTGGAATAGGTGGTGAGATGGTTTCTTTGCCAGATGGTGCTACTGCGGCTAGTTTGACAGCTTATCATGTTGACCGGGGTAAGTTAGTAATAGATGAACGTTTTGGTGGTCATAAATTAATTGACGCGGATCAAATTAAACGTAATATTGAATTAACTCGTTTTCCGGTTCCAGCAGCGGAAACTCATCAGGATAGAAATAATTTTTCTGGGTTATCAAGAGCAGCAGATTTAATTGGGCAATTAAGTGACCCTAATTATTTGTTGAAAATTAATGCTTTGTTTTATGAATTTGAAGAGGTTGGTACTAATAGAGTTTTAGGTTATAAAACTCCTATGGACCTCCGACGCAGCTACGCAAAGTTTTATTGGAATGGAGTTTATCCTTATATTCCTGCTGCTCTTAGTTATTTGGAATTAACTCAAAGTGGAAAACAAATTATTGCTAATCTCTATGCAAATGTATTTCAGGTAGAACACGCACCTAAAGTAAAAGTTAATGGTACAGGATTAGGACATATTAATGAGAAAGTTGGCAAGAATGGAGATTTGAAAACAAAGGAACCAGTTGTTGCACAAAAGAAATTTAGTGAATTTAGTGATTTGAATTTATAAGAAATAGGGAACAGGAAATAAGTAATTAATAATTTTATAGATAAAAATTGATTTATTTTTGATTTTTGGAGATGTCTATCCCTTAAAAATTTATGCTTTATAAATATTTTTATTAAAATAGCAATCCTATATTTATTCTTGTCAAAAATATTACTTATTTTCGGGAATAGGTATGGAGGCAATGGGCAATGGGTAAAAGTTTCAGAATTTATTTATAGCTTTTGGTTGATTACAACCTCTTTAGGATTGCTATATCAAATTTTATTATTTTAGGTATGGAGGGAATAGGGAATAGGAAACAGGTAAGAGTTACGATTCCCGAAAAATCAGTTTTTTATCTACTTTTTGATTTTTCGCAACCTATTTAAGATTGCTATATTAAAGTTGGAAGAATAAATATATTTAAAAATAGACTTTTTTCTGATTAGTAACTAACTTGTCATTCATTGGTTGGTATTGTCTAAAATGTAAGGATTTCCTGCGGAATGCTGCGCAAACAGCTATTAGCTTTTGAACGTAATGACTTACTAAAGTTATCTGATAACCTTTTTGTTTTGGCGCAAAAAGCAGAAGCAAACATATTTAACTTCTAAGAAAGCAATTCCTCATTCGGTGCAATAATGATCTAATAACTCATAGTTGATAGCTGTTAGCTGACCGCTGAATGTTTACTCTAAAAATTGAGGGAAGGAAATAATAAATTGTGGCCAAATTAACACCAGAAATTGTAGAATATACTGTAAAATTAAGGGAAAAACTTCAAGAAGCTGGTTATGCTTACTATGTTCTTGATAACCCAGTTATTGAAGATGCTGTTTATGACCTTCTACTTCGAGAATTACAGGATTTAGAAACTAAATATCCTCAATTAATTGTTCCAGATAGTCCGACTCAAAGAGTAGGAGAAAAACCAGCAACTAAATTTGTATCAGTTAAACATAATATTCCTCTTTATAGTCTGGAAAATGCTTTTAATATTGAAGAGTTAAAAATTTGGCAAGAACGTTGTAAAAGTAAAAATTCAAAAGTAAAAATTCAAAAGTATGATCCTAGTGAAAGTAAAAAGTTAGAGGTTGAAAGTAAAAATTCAACATTTAAAAGTGAAAATTACGAGTTGAGTGAAGGTCAAAAGTTAAAAGTAAAAATTCAAAATAATGATTCTAAAAATGAGTTAGATTCTGATGAAATAGACTTGGCAACTTTGGATTATGTTTGTGAATTAAAAATTGATGGTTCTGCTTTAGCTTTAACTTATGAAAATGGTTTATTAGTAAGAGGTGCTACTCGCGGTGATGGAATAATTGGGGAAAATATTACTCAAAATGTCAAGACAATTAATACCATTCCCTTAAGACTAAAAATTGATAATCCACCTCCAATAGTAGAAGTTCGCGGTGAAGCTTTTTTATCAATAAGTGTATTTGAAAATATTAACGCTGAAAGAGAAAAAAATGGAGAAACTTTATTTGCAAATCCCCGTAATGCAGCAGCAGGTACTTTAAGACAATTAGACTCAAAAATAGTCGCTCAAAGACGATTAGATTTTTTTGCTTATACACTTCATTTTTTGACAGAAAATAATTCAGAAATTTCTCAATTTTCTACTCAGTGGGAATGTTTAAATTTACTCCAAAATTTAGGTTTTAAAGTTAATCATAAACGTCAACTTTGTTCCTCTTTAGATGAAGTTACAACTTATGTTCAATACTGGGATAAAGAACGAAAAAATCTACCCTATTTAACTGATGGAATAGTAGTAAAAATTAACTCTTTACCACTACAAAAAAAATTGGGATTTACTCAAAAATTTCCTCGGTGGGCGATCGCTCTCAAATACCCCGCTGAAGAAATTCCCACTATTGTCCAATCAGTTACCTTTCAAGTAGGCCGTACTGGAGCATTAACCCCTGTGGCCGAATTAAAACCAGTCCAGTTAGCCGGGACAACTGTACAAAGGGCATCTCTACATAATTGCGATCGCTTATCAGAATTGGACTTACATATTGGGGACACAGTTATAGTCCGTAAAGCAGGGGAGATTATACCAGAAGTTGTCAGAGTTTTACCAGAATTACGGCCAACGACGGCCACAAAATTCCAAATGCCTATTCATTGTCCAGAATGCAGTGAACCTGTGGTCAAACCTAGGGATGAGGCGGTAACTCGATGTATTAATATCTCATGTCCAGCTATTTTGCGGGGTTCTTTGGTACATTGGGCGTCTAGGGGCGCTTTGGACATTAATGGTTTGGGAGAAAAGTTGGTGCAGCAGTTGGTTAATAGTGGTTTGGTTAAGTCGGTGGCAGATTTATATAATTTGACTGTGAAAGATTTGACTACTTTGGAACGAATGGGAGAAAAGTCGGCGAGTAAGTTGGTGGAGGCGATCGCTACTTCTAGAAGTCAACCTTGGCAGCGGGTGCTTTATGGTTTGGGTATTCGTCATGTCGGTAGTGTTAATGCAGAGTTATTGAGTCAGAAGTTTCGGAGTGTGGCAGAGTTAAGTAAAGCAAAGGCAAGTGATATTGAAGCAGTTTATGGTATTGGTTCGGAAACTGCTCAGTCTGTGGAACAGTGGTTTGAAGTACCAGCAAATCAGAGTTTGGTAGGACGTTTGGAAACTGCTGGGGTAAGAATGGAAGTTGGAGATTATACAAGTAATGTAGTAAAAGTGCAAGGTGGTTTGTTAACTGGGAAAATTTTTGTATTGACAGGAACTTTGCCAAGTTTAAAGCGAGATGAGGCAAAAAGTTTGATTGAAAATGCTGGTGGGAAGGTAACAAGTTCGGTGAGTTCTAAGACTGATTTTATTGTGGTAGGAGAAGATGCGGGTTCTAAGTTAGAAAAGGCAGAAAAGTTGGGAGTAAAACAGTTGAATGAGGAGGAGTTATTGGAGATGTTGGAAGAATAATTTAGCTAGTTATAGTAATCCTAAGTAGGGGCAGGTTTTAGTCATAATTTTCATGTTTATTTTCAGATTTAGATAAATTTGTCTCCCATGAGTAGGGGCAGGTTTTAGTCATAATTT
>NZ_JAYKGW010000177.1:0-9553 GCF_035285525.1 Okeania sp.
TGAAGTAACAAAACCCAACTTTTAACAACTTTGTGTAGATTGAAATGAAGTAACAAAACCCAACTTTTAACAACTTTGTGTAGATTGAAATGAAGTAACAAAACCCAACTTTTAACAACTTTGTTTAGGTTTATATTGAGGTAAAAAAAACCCAACTTTTAAAAAATCTGTGTAGATTGAAATGAGGTAAAAAAACCCAACTTTTAACAACTTTGTTTAGGTTTATATTGAGGTAAAAAAAACCCAACTTTTAAAAAATCTGTGTAGGTTGGGTTGAGGTAAAAAAACCCAACTTTTAAGATCAAATCTGCTGGCTTTGGAGAATAAGATTCTACCATCATAAAAGAGCAAAAACTCCTAGTTTGTAGAGGGTATGGTTCCCGAAAAATTGGATACAAAACCCTACGATATTAAATTCTACCGATGCTACCGGATTTGATATAAAAAGATTATCAGGACTAAAAAAATTAGAAAAGCAATTTCAATTGAGATTGCTTCGCTGTTGCTCGCAATGACAGAAATACCTTGTTTTGCGTAAGTCCTGATTATATAGCAATAGGGTTCAGTTAAGGGTTGTTTTTAAAGTTTTGTAGTCTGAAAACCCTAATTATTAATTATTAATTATTAATTATTAATTATTCAACCACTTCTCTCAAAAAAACTCTGACACCTTTCCCTCTGAGGACAAATATCACACAAATACTCTTTCTCCGTCCGTGGAGGTGGATCAGATTGAAACCGCTCCCATCTCAACCACTCCCGCATTTCCTCTAACTTACCCGGAACTAAACACTCCACCACACTCTCCAACTTTTTCCATGAATAATAATACTCCCCCAACTCAGGCAAAACCCAATAAACAACAGTATCAACAGGCACTTTTTTCTTTTGTTTCAATAAAAAACTATAGAGAGCAACCTCTATCAACTGAGACGATACTTCCGCAGTTTCATAAGTTTGAAAATGAAACACACACAAGCGACGAGACTCAAAATCAAAAATTAAATTATTAACCTTTCCTGTTAACTTTTGAGCCTTACCATCTGGTATTTTAAAAGTATAATCTACAGGTATTTCTCCCTTAATTAATGTGCGACGAAATACAACACTTTCATGGCAGTAACGCCGATTTTTAACAATGATTTCAGTTATATGAAAAATTATTTTAATTAGTACCTGCCAAACTTCATACAGGCAGGTTGCTAAACTAATATTTTTAGTAATAATTGTTTGTAAATAAGGAAAGAAAATCAACTCATAAAATAATTGTTGTATTTGATTAGCGATCGCCCCTACCTCCAATCCCTCAAACTGTCCTGTAAACAAAACCTGAACTTTAGATTCTTGCCGAATCATATTAATTAATTGATTAACTAAATCAACAAAAGCACGATCGATTTCTGGGATATAATCCTGTGGCAAAAAGAGATAATCACCTCCAAAACTTTGTTTTAAATAAAACAAACGGGGGCAATCAAAAGCAACTTTAACATCATTAATATTAAATGGTGGAGATTGTAATTGAGGTTTATTACTTATTGGCATTGACGGACTATTTTAATTTTCCTGTTTTTTCAAGTAATTAACGTAACTATGGTTTTCAGAACTTCCATTCTGGAATGCTGCGCCAACAGCTATCATGCCAAATCCGGCATAATAATTATGACAATAAACCGGGTTTATTGCTGGGATGCGTAAGTCTTGATAGTGCTATAGCCATTCTTATAAATTATCAGTTTTGTCTATAACAATCAGTTGTAGTTTGTGAGAGTTTGTAATATTTTATCTAACGGGGTTTGGAGACCAAACCCCTACAGTTTTTTCTCACATCTCATTCCTGATTGCCATACAATTAATTATAATCATCAATTATACATTCCTGGTTAAAAAAACCATCAACTCTCAGTCAATAAACTAATAGCTCAATGCTAAAAGCTGATAGCTAGTTAACCAGGAACAAAACAAATTAATTGTTCATCCACATTTGATGTAGGGGCAAGAATTTTTATTTTTTGTTCTCCCTCAAGTTGTGCAATTATTAGATCAACTTTTGAATGCTCTATTTTGATAAATTGATTTAGTGTATTTTCCAGAATGCTGTTGCGTTCTATAAAACTTTTTTGTCTAATTAAATTTAACACAAAATTCTTAATTTCATCTAAATCTGGATGATTTTGCTTTTCTTGAATATTTGTAGGAAAAACTATAGACAAATCTTGTAATAAACTACAGTTATTGAAAATTTGTGATTCACAAATTATCTCTTCTAACTGTTTCAAACTAATAATCTCATCTTCAATCGCTAATTCATTAGCCAGGGCAGCATTCACCAAACTATGATATGTAGCCAGAAAATAAACCGACTCCAAATTAGGTATAATGTGAATATTTTTTGACCTACCTTGGAAAATTTTTCTATACATTCTGTAACTAAGATTATTAACATTTCCTACATCAGCAGCTCTCAGCAAATATAAAGTTTCACATAACTTTTTATCCACAACTTTCTGGCAAGCATTCATCGTATTGAAAAAGCTATTCATATTTGGATCTTCAGTCCAAACTACACCAATAATTTCTTCTTGATTTTGTTGTTTATAACTCAAAGAATAGTTAGCATATTTCCCACTTAATAATTTAGTTTTCACCTCCTGATATTGTAAAGCATTTAATACTTCTGCTAACATCCGAATCAATTCCGGTGCTGCTAAATAAGTAATTTTACTAATTTTTTTCTGAGTCTTGTTGTAGTTTTCTTGCCAAATCAACTTAAAAGTTTCCCAATGTGTTTTTGGTACTAAATCTTGACTATTTTCTGTCTGATTTAATAATTTTATTTTGTACTGCTCATATTCCTTACGTCCTAACTCTAATATATTCCGAGGTAGAGTTTTACCACTGGGAAACTTCTGTTCTAATATTTCTTTTGACAAAGGGAATATAGCAGATTCAGGCTGTGGTTTTGCCAGAGAATATAAAAGATTTAATCGAGCTGCTAATATAGCTTCACCCTGTTCTAAACTAATGGGTTTTAAATGAAAATATCCCGCATTAACTCTCGCTTTATCTGCTGGTTGAATCAAGACAGAATTTTGTTTCCAGGTACTCGTAATAATACTAATAATTATCAAAAAATTCTGTGGATAGTGAGTATGAATACTAGAATTAACATTAAATAATGCTTGTAAATCTAAAGTTCCATTTAACAACCGAGGAATATTATCAAGATTATCAAAACATAAAACAATAGGTTGAGACGCAGCCGAAATAATCCCCAAATTAGTAATAATTTTTTGGGCAGAATCTTCAGAATCTATACTACCTCTAATTCCCAAAGATTTTAAATCCCCCTCATCTAAATCATCCCCCCGTAACCACTCACAAGCAACATCCCTATACTTAGAATCTAGTAGATGATAAAGAGCGCTGAAAAAATCATTAGGATTATAAATTCCAGAAGGGTAAATTGCCTTGAGATTTCTGATAAATACTCTTCTTTCACCAATAATTTTTTGGAGCAAACCACTATTTTGGAAAGTCAATAAACCTTTGAGCCATAGTAACAACTGAGAATCTGTTTTACCCTCCGGAATTTTCATCAAACAATCAACAGTTTGGCGTAAGATATGTCGCCAAATATAATCGCTATCAGGCCAAGGATCAATATAAACAAAAAAAGCCTTGGTATTGAATAATTTTTTGATTCTTCCTAAAAGGTAACTTTTACCAGAACCAGAATCACCCGTAAGTATTAAAGTACGAGGATTATGTTCCTGAGCAACCTGCTCCAATACTGTTTCTATATCACTGATAATATTTTCATGGATAGAATCAACATTTAGACTAGGATTTTGTTGCTCTTGCCAAAAATTAATGGTATAAAGAGTAACGGGGTCGAAAGGATTCGGTTTTCTTTGAATAATCTGATCTATAGATTCCATACTATAATTTGTTCATCTTTTGCAGAATGGTTAGAAAATTACGATACCAAATATAGCGCTATGCGCAAGTAAGATAAGGGAGCATTGACTTAATCAAAGACTAACGATATTATACGTTATCAAGCATATCATGTTTTGCGCCAGCGTTCGGAGTAAACAACCTGAATATCTGTGAATAATAAACCATCGACGGTCTCAGTAAAATCAAGTAGGGACGTTCCATCGAATGTCCCTACACATCTGGTTGTCACTTTATGTGAAGCTTTGTATCAGTTTTATAGATCGGCAGTGTCGCAATAAGCAACAACTAGAGCGGTTGAATTAACTATTTGGGGCTAGTAACGGAGTAGATGGAATCAATTACTACAAGAGCAAATCTCCGCGTCCCCGTGTCAAATATTAAAAACATACCTGTTTAAGCTATTCCCTACTCCCTAATTAGTAAGAAATGATGAAAAATAAACATCCGCCAATATCTTGAGGAATACCTGCTTCAATTTGTTCTGGTGTGTAAGCTCTTACCTCCTGTAGGGAACTTAATTCTATCTGGTCACTTCTTTCTAGACGATAGAGTGCTTGATCTAATTCTGTTCGAGATAAAGGAGGCTGTAGTTTTTCTCGTAAATGAAAAATTGGCAAATAGTTATCTGTACCTAGATTATGGTCTAAACCTCGAATCACAGCTAAAATCTCAGAGTCAGTAGGTTTACCATTCGACATCTTTGAAGTTATCTTTTGATCTGGCTTAGAGTAGTCAGAACAAATATTTGTGCGCATTAACTGGAGGTAATCACTTAACATTTTCAAAGAAATTTCTTTTGCCGTACTGCGGGAGGAATATCCTTGGCATAAAAATTGTTTTCCTTTTTCTGTTAGCCATACTTCTTTGATTTTCTGAGCAACAACCTCAATCAAACCTTGGTCTGCTAAATCTGCAATAACAGCTTGTCTATAAGTAGAGTTTATACCAGTCTCCGATGGAGGAATAGCACCCTTAACAGTTGCCTTGAGCAACTTTAACTCTTCCTCAGTTATTGAGCTGACAACTTTTTTACTATCTAGCAGTAATTTTCCCTGGGGTGATATATTAATTTTTGTAACTTCCTTAGTAAACTTTACTAATCCTTGATCACAAAGTCGGTAACAGATTTCATCCCGTTCAGAAACCTTCATTTCAGGTTCTGGCTGGATTTTACTAATAGAGACTCTATAGTTTTTGTAGCCTAATAATTTCAAAAGAAACTTAAGATATTTAATATTCATGCGATCGTCCGTTACCCACTTGCAAAAATCAGCTAATTAATATTATTATTATTTTAATTAAATAGGTAAAGCTTGACTATTTTTTGTAAAAAAGTTAAAAATAACTTCAGGTAATTTAATGGAGTTGTGCCAAATTCCATAAACGAAAATCTAAATGCCTTACTCTATAATCAGCTTATGATAACTAGATTTGGTGTTATGTGATCGCGTCCTGACATGGCCAGAAAAAAATCTGCCCTCAACCGACTTAGATCGTAAACATTAAATCTGAGCAATATTCCTCAAATTTTCTCTCGGAAAATTCCTAATTAACTTGTAGGATGTCTATAGATTTAGATCTAAATTTCCACAAGTAAGTCAAGGAATACGGTCGGGAAATCAAGAGATGTCAATGTCTCTGGATGAGTAACTAATGATGCTCTCAGTAGAAGCATAAAAATCGAAATGTCATTAATTGTGATATTCTTAGATCGGTTTTATGAATTAGCTGAGTAGCTTATAAATATAGGACTTACACGGGAAGAACCCGGTTTCTACAATAATATAGTTGTTTTGAGCAATAGATATCTACCCTCGTACCGGGTTTCTCCTAAGTTAAGTATATAGGACTTACGCAAAGAAACCCGGTTTCTACAATAATATAGTTGTTTTGAGCAATAGATATCTACCCTTGTACCGGGTTTCTGGGTTCACATGGTTTTAGTCCTGAATCTAGTCTCAATGTGGCCGTTTTGACTGAAATTGTACTTCATAAACAAGCAATGTGGAAATCATGGTGTTAACCCATTAAACCTCAAAGCTAACAAACAATAAGTATGTTAAAGTAGTCATAAGAAAACAATCTGGGTAAACCCAAAAAATTAGACTAAGGCGTGGTAAAAACCAACAAGTTCAAATGTAATGCTGGTGAGCGTACCTATAATCTATAATATATAAAGCTTGTAGCCTAAGAATTAATCATAATTTCCCAGATTTAGTTATCATAAATCTGTTAGGCAGCATTGAGCATTTACTAATTCTCACCACCTAAACCCTATTTTTTCAAACTGGGATGAAATTTAGAATGTTTCCAACTACTGGGAATCCTAAAAATTTTGAATTTTTCCAAAGTGATAAATAAGGAGTCACAAATTAGCTATAATTGGGTTCATACTGCCTATTATAAAGTTCTGAACAATATTTGATGTTAGGAACCAAATAAAGTTGTAAGCAAATGGTTTCATCAATGCAAAAAGATCGAGCAGTAAGTTTGGAATTGATTCCCATATCCAAAATTACTGTGCCAGAGTCTCAGGAGAAAGATATTCCACCTGAAAGACATCAAGCTCTACTTAAGAGTCTTGCAGATCAAGGTTGTAACTTGATTCCACTACTTGTTAGATTAAAGGAGAACTACGACTCTGAATCTGAACAGCAATACGAAATTATTCGTGGTGCTGATTGGTGTCAAGTTGCCAAAGAAATTGAAATCGAGGAACTATGGGCCTGGGTTTATGAAATGTCAGATGAACAAGTAGAAATAGCTATAGCAGAGATAGAGCAGTTAACTTATCAACTACATATCTCTGAAACACCAAACTTCGATCATCTACTGCAGCAACTTGAGGTATCATTTAATCAAAAAGTAGATTCTTTAACCAAAGAAATCGCTCAATCAATGAATAAAAATGAGGAGGTTATCAAAAAACAACTAAAATCTTTTGACCAAAAAGTAGATTCTTTAACTCAAAAAATCGACCAATCAATGAATAAAAATGAGGAGGTTATCAAAAAACAACTAAAATCTTGGCAGGACAAAAGCATTGACATTAATCAAATTGAGCAGCTCAAAGATTTGATTACAAGCTTAGAAAATTCAATTAACAATAAGGTAGAAACATTGGCAGGAAAAATCGCAAGCTCAACAACTAAAAAAACAACATCTATTTCTACAGGAGTGAAAATGGAATTATTATCAAAACAACTTGACGATCTTGATAGACAAATAGAGAAAAAACTCGAAGGGATGGTCAAAACAGTTAATCAGTTTTCTCAGTCAATTCAAGACTTAGAAGATGACTTAAAAGTTCAGGTCTCAGCCGTTCGACGTCATTTGCAGGCAATGCCAGAATTTGATTCTGTTGCCGAAGTAGAAACTAAAACTGATACACCAAGCAAGACAACGACCAAGAGTAAGTCCACTTCCACAACCTCTAAACCTAAGACGACTAGCACAAAAACTACTACTAGAAAGACTAAATCTAGCTCACAGGTGGAGCCAGAAGTTCCCATTGATGATTATGATACTAAGTCACTGAGACAACTGAAGAAAATCGCCCAAGAACGGAAGTTGCGTGGTTATGCGCGGATGAAGCGTCCGGAAATTCTTAAGGCTCTTCGGGAAGCTGATGCTGCTAGTTAGGATCGACTTAATCCTGAGTATTGAAAGTTGCCCCATTCATTATGGGATGATTTTAATATTCCCCCAAAAATTTGTCCGGATCGAGCAATAGCTTCAGCTTGTGCAAGTTTAACAAATGAAATAGACTTCTCCAAAAATTAATCTCAAACCCTTGAAATACTAAGGTAGAAATTTAGTGGTTGGAGATGTCTAATTAGGTAGGGCTGGCGCTCAAAAGTCTTTTGGTTAAGAATAGGAAGAAGTCAGAGTCCAGAATCCAAAAGGAATAAAGATTATAGAAGAGTAGGGACGTTGTATGCAACGTCCGTACAGAATAATCAACAGCATGATTTTCAGCCCCTATCTTACCTGCCTAAATTGTGATCTTGACAATTTTGGATTTGAGAACGCATCAACTCCACTTGTTATAGAGATAGGAAAATAATGTGGCATCATCATTAAATTTGATAAAATATCGGTCTGTGGCAGCATCAAAACCAGAGGGTATATTATTAATTTGACTGGTAGTCCTGTATATGGTGTTGTATAACAGATTAGCTATAATAAAGACAAATTATAGATAGGACTTACCTACCTTATGAGAATTTTAATGATTTCCTCTACTTTCCCTTATCCTCCTAGCCAAGGTGGTACACACATTAGAACATTTAATTTACTGAAATATCTGAGCCATAAACACTCTGTTACTTTGGTAACACAACGTTCTCCAGATGTCAATGATGCGGAGGTAGATTCATTGCGAGCTTTTGTAGAAGAGTTGGCCATGTTCCCCTGTCCTCAAAAACCTAATCAAGGAATTGGGCAAAAGCTCAGACGTTTTAGTAATTTTTTAATTGAAGGTACTCCACCAAGCGTTCTCTCAAGATATTCCCCAGAAATGCAAAAATGGATAGATGATTTTGTGGGAGCAGGTAAATGTGAGGCTATATTGTGCGAACATTCTGTTAATGAAATTTATGTCCGCCCTCAATGGCAGGAGAAAGTAAAAACCTTAGTTAATGTCCACAGTTCAGTTTATGGTAGTTGTCGGCTACAGTTGGAAACTGGTACGGAAGAGAAACCGTGGCGAGATAGAATTAATCTTCCTCTACTCCTGCGTTATGAAAAACGGTATTGCTCAAAATTTTCTCATATAGTGGCAACAACTGAGGATGATGGGAAACAATTGCAGGAATTTAGCCCAAATAGTAAAATTGCTGTTATTCCCAATGGGGTAGATCTTAGTCAGTTTCCTTATCGTAGTGCGGATCCAGGAGGAAAAAAATTAGTTTTTGTGGGAGCTATGGATTATTTATCTAACATTGATGCCGCTCGGTTTCTGACTCTGGAGATATTGCCGAAGGTACAAGAACGTTATCCGGATACAACTTTAGCATTGGTAGGGACAAGACCTGTACCGGAAGTAAAGGAACTTGCAACTCATCCAGGAGTAAAAGTTACGGGTCGTGTACCTTCAGTGGTAGATTATTTTCATCAAGCTACGGTTTGTGTAATTCCTATGCGTAGTGGTTTTGGGATTAAAAATAAAACTTTAGAGTCAATGGCAACAGGTATCCCGGTTGTGGCCAGTGACCGGGGGTTAGAGGGGTTAGCAGCTGATGGTGCAGATACACCACTTAGAGCATTAAGGGCTAATGATGTGGGAGAATATGTAGAGGCTATTGGGCGATTATTTGAGGATGGACAGTTGAGACAAAAGTTGTCAGAGAACGGGCGATCGCTCATCGAAACCGACTATACTTGGGAGGTTCAAGGTCACCGCTATGAGCAGGTTTTACTAGGATAATGAAAAAAAAGATTGATAATGCCAATAGTAGGGGCGGGTTTTTATCTAAGAGTTCAATGCTCAACCCAAAATTAAGTAAACCCGCCCCTGAAAATTAATTTTTTATCTAAGAGTTCAATGCTCAACCCAAAATTAAGTAAACCCGCCCCTGAAAATTAATTT
>NZ_JAYKGW010000178.1:0-12217 GCF_035285525.1 Okeania sp.
GTGGGAAATATTTTCATTTCTTTAAGCACCCCAAGGAAGAGTTTTGTGTTTCCCCAAATTTTTCTTTCTATTTCTCAGCAACGAAAATTTAGGAATTTTTTCATCCTGTGAAGCTCTAGAAAAAAAAGGTGACAAAATTTTCCCTAGAAGTAATGTGAGAAATATTTTCATTTCTTTAAGCATCCTAAGGAAGAGTTTTGTGTTTCCCCAAATCTTTCCTTCTGCTTCTCGGCAGGGAAAAATTATGAAAATATTTATTCCCTGAAGCTCTCGAAAAAGGGTGGAAGGTTTTGAGGAATTTTCTCCAGGAGGAATGTGGGAGATTTTTCATTTCCGAAAGCTCCTCCAAAATTCGCACTGACCTACTTAACTCCTTATTTTTGCCTGGATATTTACCTAAAACTAGATAGCAATTTTCTGGTACTGCTTAATTTCACCTACCTATTTTATTTAGGTATTTTGCCATTATATATACTACCATTAGGCATAGTTGTGCCCTCTAGATTTGCACCGGTAAAATCAGCACCTTTAATATTTGCTCCGGTAAGATTAGCATTTGCCAGGTTAGCATTTGCCAGGTTAGCATTTGCCAGGTTAGCTTCTTGTAAATAAGCACTTTCTAACCAAGAATTTTCTAGATTAGCTGTCTTGAGGTTAGTCTTTTCTAAGTGAGCGCCAAATAAGTAAGCTTTCCGTAAATTAGCACCCTCTAAATTAGCATCTTGTAGCCTTGAATATACTAAATGTGCAGTTTCCAAGTTAGCATTTTCTAAATTGACTTGTTGTAACTGAGGTTGAGATTGAGATTTGTCTCCCATATAGTCATAAGAATTAATTCTAGCACCTTTTAAGTTAGCATTTTTCAAGTTTGCACCAACCAGTATGCTATCACTTAAATTAGCATTTTCTAAATTAGCACCCTCTAAGTTAATGTTTTCTAAATTTATTCCCCCTAGAAAAGCGCCAGATAGATCTGAATTTTTTAGATTCAAATCATTATATTTGTTATTAACAATTTTCCAAACTAAATGCCATTTATGACTGAAGATAGTTTGCTCATTAATTGATGTATGTCGGAGATCAGTTAGTCTTAAGTTAGCATTTTTTAAATTAGTATTTTTTAAATTAGTATTTTCTAATATTGCTCCTTGTAAGCTAGCATTTTCAAGATTAGTATTTTCAAGATTAGCGCCTGTAAGATCGCATATTATGCATTTTCCTGTAGTCTGAAGCTGATTTATATTTGAGGCAACACATTTATCATCAAAACAAACATTTGGAGACCACCATAATTCCGGAGTATTATTTAAACTGCTATCTACTGGAATTTGATTTTCTACTGGAATTTGATTTTCTACTAAAACTTTATTTCGTAGACTAATCACTGCTCCAATACTAAAAGTAGCAAAAATAGCGAGTATAGTTGCTACAATACCAGTAAATTTTTTATCGGCTTGAATACTTCCTTTAATAGTAGAAAAAATTTCCCCTTTCTCCACAACACCAACAAACTTTTTATTAAAACTAGCTTCATTTTCAGGAAAAGCAAATATTTTATCTTTTTGAATGATATGAATTTCTTGATTTACAAGTTTTCTATTAATATTAACATTAAGTCTATTTTCAGGAAAAGCAAATATTTCCTCATCTCTAAGGAAAGCAATTTCTTTTAATTCTTGCCTAGCTAAAACAGCATTTTTATAACGCTTTTTGGAATTATGTTCGACCATTTTAGTCAACCAATTTGCAAAATGCCAATGTAAATTAGGAACTAAATGTTTAAATTTAAACCGATAGTCTTCATCTAATAATTTATCGATTTCTACACTTCTAGTTCCTGTTAATAAACAAATTAAAGTTACTCCTAAACTATATAAGTCTGAAGCGGTTGTTAATGGTCGATTAAACATTTCTTCGGGTGGCATAAATCCTGGTGTTCCTGCTGCAATGCTACTTAATGCTAAGTCTCCACCGCGCAATTTTGCTAAACCGAAGTCTACTAAATAAACTTGCAGTTTTTCATCGACTAAAATATTTTCTGGTTTAATGTCTCGGTGAATTATTGGTGGTTGAAATTTTTGCAAATATACCAATATTTCTAAAGCTGAAAGAGTAATTTTTTTGATTTCTTCTGGAGTAAAAATATGTCTTTCTGCTAAGGATGGAGCTGCAATATATTCTGTTACTAAACAAAATCCTGATTGGGTTTCAAAGGAGTTTAAGTAGCTGGGTATTTGAGGATGTTTTAATTGTTTGAGGGCTGATATTTCTCGTTGATAAGCTTTGAAAGCTGACCAATTTTCATCGGCTAGAGCAAATCTAAATTCTTTAATTACTACTTGTTGATTTGCAGTGAGGGATGTTGCTAAATATGTAATTCTTCCGCCTTGTAAGTTATGTCCTAGTTGTTTGTTTATTTGATAGTTGTAGTTGGTAAAGTCTGGATATTTATTCATTTTATTAAGTTATTATAGTTAGACTAATTTTGAGTAATTTTTATGAAGTTTGGATGTTTTTTTTCTTTCTTATAATTATATAGTCAAGATTTGATAGTTAGTCTAGATAGGGTTACTATAGTCATTCTGATTTAGATTGAGACAAGGTTTTCTTGCTGTGAAACGGTTTTAGCTGAAAAAGTGTTCCATTCTTATTCAGAATGACTATATAAGTAATTAATTTAATTTTAAATTTGGTTAAGTATAGTGATTAGAGGAGCAATTAATAAGTGAGTGTTTTTAATGGCGATCGCTTTGACCTTCGTAATTTATAATTCCCATTTATAATTCCCGAAAATTAAATAATTTGTTCATCAAATCTTTCTTTCTATTTCTCGACAACGAAAAATTATGAAAATATTCATTCCCTGAAGCTCTAGAAAAAAATCGCGCATCAAAGGATTTTTGGTTGCATCCCCACAAAAATTGTGATATAATAAAATTTATTGGGGGTTGTTCGCCCATATACATGATTTTTTATTCAACTAAACTTCCAGAGTCAGCGTAGAGTATAGTTACCTCAAAAAATTGCTTTTTAATTATTACCACTTATTCCATCTCTAGAAAAGATTAAAGATATTCCAAGATAGACAAACATTTATAGGCAAACCAAACAGCAATATCTTTAAAATTGCTTCTATGTCTATATCTAGATAAATTGAATTGAATTGTTCTAATTATCAGCTAATTAATTTCCCTTTCAATCTAGATTTTTAACGTAAGCATTCACCTATTAGCTATCAGGAATAAGACCGTCGCTTTCAAGCTATCGATTATAAATATAAAGTTTTACATTAAGAAAGATGTTTATAAATTACAGTATTAAGGATTAGGTTTACATCTCAAACCAAAAACAATACCTGATAGCTGATAGCTGATAACTGACGGCTGAATGCTTACTTTTTGAAAGGTAGCAAAAATGCAGTTATTAAAGCAATAGTACCTCCCAATAAACCCCAACCCAACCAAATATTAAAATTCCTACCTCTGCCTTTTGCCACAACAGCAGCAGCGGTACCAATAACGCAATGCAAAATCATTAATATCCAGAATAATTGCCAGTTCATTTCATTCATAATTTTCTTTCAAGTATTAGTTATTTGAGAATTAAGTATCTAAAAATTTTTAACCATCAAAATGAATTATATGGTCTGAGGTAATTAATAATTAATAATGTAAAGAGTTTGGGAAATATATAATTTTCTATCTAACTCTCTAATGCTTTAATTATAGATTATCAGTTAATGAACATATTTGATTCAATGCTCTCTGTTTTCAGCAGAGGTAATTAATAATTAGAGATAGTATTTATTATTCATAGATATTGTACCATCATTTCTAGCTGAATTTGGATTAGCAGCACTAGGAAGAATAATTCCGGCAATAACAATTAATTTTAAATCTTTTCTGCGAATATTGTCATAATAACTTTGAGATATTTGTTGATGAAAATAATTATTCCAGTACCTAATAGTTTCTCTAGTTTTTAAAGCATGAGAATTATCAATTTTTCTCCATTCATTAGTTTTTTTTAGGTTGGCTACGGCTAAAAAGCCATTGCCATTCTTTCTAGTAGTCTTTGATTCATTCCTTGAGGAGGCGCACCAAACTTGCTGATAATATATAATGCTTCATTGATTAATTTTTGAAATTGTTTAGACTTATCAGACTTAGCAATATACTGAGGAATTTCAGATATTTTGATTTCTTAAAAATCAAAAAGGTAGTGATAATTGTACAGGAATAATTTTTTGTGAAATTTTTTCTGGCGATAATCTGGAAAAAGATTCTAAATAATTCTTAATACTACCTGCTAGATGATTAATAAAAAGTATATTACTTGCCAGAAAAATCCGGAATAATTTTATAAACTAAGTAGAGATTAAGCATACTGGATTTGTTGCCGATAAGTTTAATTCATACTATAATTTTTGACTTAATTAGAAATAAATTAATGGTCTAACTAAAATCTAAAATTTGCTAGAGATAAGATTTGCCAAATTTAGAAAAAAACGCTATATACTTAGAAGTTAATTTAACTTTAAACTATATTAATAATCACTATGTCAGAAAATCAACTAGAAATCTGCCCAGTTTGCCAAGTCAAAATAGAAAATGGGGATAAAGTATTATTTTCTTCTGGACCAACTGGTACTCGCTCCAAACTATGGGCTCGTGTCTGTCAATATGTCCAGAAAGATGGTTGTATCAATCAAGAACCAGATGTAGTTGGAAATGTGATACCCCAGGATTACTATAGCTCAGATATTTCCTAAGATACTTTACATCTTTGGTTCTAGTTCTTTATTATTCAGGATAGGTTATTTCAGTTATTAGGATCTCTTGCTGAAGCTTTATGCTGGAAATACTGAATATGATATTTTATGGCTTCAAAAAATAGATATTCAATATTGTACTTAGTATGATATTATATATTATTCGTTGTTGTTAAATAGTGCTGATTTAATCATACAGTGAAATTAAATAATGAATCAGACTGTAGCGTTTATTGTCGGATGTATTTTAACGGGGGTCTTAATTGTCCTTTCGTTTATGGGTTGGATTGTTTTTGGTAAGTCATCTCCTGATGAGCAGATGAATTTATCAATGCCTTCCCCTTTGCCCTCGGTAACATTTTCTTCTTCTCCTAAAGTTTATCCTCCTTCTGGATCTCCCTTACCTCAACCACTACCATTACCATCGCCCCCACCTATTTCAGTTCCTTCTCTTCCTGATTTTAAGGATTATAAGTTGGAACAAGAAATTAGAAATCAATCTGAACAACAACGTTCAGCTTACGACCAACTGAAAACTCAACTACAACAACAATTACTTGATACACAACAGTTGAAAAGTCAGTTAGAACAACAGTGGGGAGAAATACAAAAGCTGAGACTTCAACAAGATCAATTAAAGTTGGAAAATGACCGATTATTACTTCAGGTTCAACAACAAGAACGTTTAATTTCGGGTTTAAGTCTACAGCAAGGTATAGATAGTTATAGTAGAAGATCGTCGAATAGTTCTGCGAATTATTTAGAAAAGGGTTTACTATGGTTTATTGCAGGTATAATTCTAGCTATTTTACTTTTGGGTGGTGGTATTCTTTTGATCGGAATGATTATTTTATTTGCTCAGCCTCAACGCCGACCTTCTTATAGCAGCAATAAGACTACTACTCAAAATATTAATGTTCCTTGGGAGTACACAATTTATGACCAGGAACCAGCTAAATTTTTACCTCCTTATATTGATAGGAATAAACGGATGAAATAATGGAGAATTAATAATGGTTAAACCTGTGCTTGATTGAATATAAGGAAATATCCTAACACTTTTTTTTGGTTAAAAATGAAATGTTTTATATCTTTTTTATTTTTCGGTAAAAATAATGGTGATTTTTTCAAGAAACTTCATTTTATTAAGTGATATAGTAATTTCAAGTATTTAAAATTACAAATAAGTTTATATATAAAAACTTTAGTTTTGATTATAAAAAAACATAATATAGCAATCCGTGCGGAGGTTGCGGGTAATCAAAAAGTAAATAAAAAAACTTAAACTCTTGTCTTTTCCCTGTTCCCTAAAAAGCAGTAGGATTTTTGCAAAAAAGGATTGCTATAGCCAACCTACTTATGTTGTAAAATTCAACAACTAGAAATAAGTTCTGAAATTTTTACCTATTACCCACTGCCTCCAAATCTATTCCTGAAAAGGAGTAAGATTTTTATACACAAATAATATAATATAAAATTGCTATTGCTGTTGACAAATTTGAATAGATAAGCTAGAATAAAAAGTTGTCACTTATGCGGAACTGGCGGAATTGGTAGACGCGCTAGATTCAGGTTCTAGTGTTCGCAAGGACTTCCGGGTTCAAGTCCCGGGTTCCGCACTATCTTTGGTAGGAAGTAGGGAGTAGTTAGGAGCAATAGGAAATTGAGGAGTTGATTTTTCTATCATTATGTGTGTGCATAGAAAAAAAGTATTTTTACAAATATGAAATGCACTCTTTTATATTTAAGATTTAGGATTTGCTGGTTAAATATAAAAGTATTGACAGATAGGGTAACTTCTTTTTTTAGGTGTCAAAAAGTGTGCAGCTTTTAAGTAGTTCAAGTTCATTCATGTTAGTATTTTTGGTTTACTATGCTAGAAAAATAAAGGGGCTATTTTTCCGAAGACTTCCTTTTTAACTCCTATTTATCCTAACTAATTCTTGCTCCCTAGTTTAACCAAAAGACTTTCCATAAGTAAACCCTATATTTAAGAAATAAAAAATTAACTGTGCTGACCAGTTTGCAAAATCCTTTGGTAAAGCAAAGTCGCCAACTTCATCAATCAAAAGGAAGGCGAGAAAAGCAATTATTTCTAGTTGAAGGAACTCATCTATTAGAAGAAGCTTGTAGAAAAGATTATCCTCTTATAACTGTTTTTTATACACCTAAATGGCAAGAAAAAAATAAATCTTTGTGTGAGTTAGTATGTCAAAAAGCTCAAAGGATAGAATTAGTAAGTGACAGGATTATTCAATCTCTTGCTACTACGGTTAATCCTGATGGAATAGTTGCTACAGCACCACAAAGGGAGGGAAAATTTTGGCAGATTACGACTTTAGGAATTGTTTTAGATAAAATACAAGATCCTGGTAATTTAGGAACTATAATTAGGACTGCTGTAGCCACAAATATAGATGGCTTATTTTTGAGTAGAGATAGTGTAGACTTGTATCATCCAAAAGTAGTTCGAGCATCTGCTGGAGCATGGTTTAATTTAGATAAGGTAATATCTGAAAATTTAGAGAATGACATATTACAGTTAAAAGCTCAAGGTCTACAGGTTTTGGCGACTGTTCCTAATTCAAATATTAATTATTGGGATATAGATTTACGAAAACCTACATTAATAGTTTTGGGAAATGAAGGTTCTGGTATTTCAAAGGATTTAATTAATTTGGCTGATTATTCTGTTAATATTCCTTTGAGTAATGGGGTAGAATCTTTAAATGTTGCTATAAGTACAGCTATAATTTTGTATGAAGTTCAACGTCAACGTCAAATTTAATTAAAGAAGAAATTAGTTGATCAAGAGAATTAAAAGTTATTAATGAAATTGATCAGCGGCTAACTTTTCAATTCTTTGATTGTTGAGAAAAGTTAAAAGTTTACGATTGATGTTTATTGTTTGTCTGAATATAGTCATCTATATCAGCGATCGCTGCTTCTAAATCTGATAAATTAAATTGATGTTCTTTTGATTTTTTGTGGGAATTTGTGAATTTTGAATTATAGTTATTAGTTTGATTTTCTTGGAGAACTAGATTAAGTTGTTTATCAAAGTTATCTAAAAATCTTTTGGCTGCCCGATTGCGAATATCTTTTTGATCCATATTAAATTTATCCATATTAAATTTTTTCTGTTATTTGATATTATAAGTTAAGATTAAAATTGATTAAATATATATTTATACAAAAGTAGTAGAAGTTTAAAATAGAATATATTTTATTTGATATACAGCAATCCGTGTTTATGTTGTGAAAAATCAAAAAGTGAATAAAAAAACTGGAACTCCTATCTGTTCCCTAAAAGCGGTAAAAATTTTTATACACTAATAAAATAGGATTACTAACATAGACCTACCTACTTAGAGCAATCAGATTTTACTTTTAAGATGTTAGTGGTAATTAGGAATCAGCAACTAGAAGATAACTAAAGTCGAAGAATTACAGTTACTGAAGATGAGACAGGAAAAACAAACTTAAAAGTATTTTGATTATTTATTTATTTATTTATTTATTTATTTATTTAAGTTGAGATTTAATTTTTGTTCCACGGTATTATATTATAAGCATAATCATTGGGATTGGTTAGAGCATTCCTACTCTATACATGGTTTTTGCAAACATACTAAGAAGTTTTAGAAAACAGAAATGACTCAAGAATTTGATTACGACTTAATAATTATCGGCGCTGGTGTCGGTGGACATGGTGCAGCATTACATGCTACGAGTTGTGGCCTAAAAACAGCTATTGTGGAAGTAGCAGAAATGGGTGGTACTTGTGTGAACCGAGGTTGTATACCATCTAAAGCACTTCTGGCAGCATCAGGTAAGGTTCGAGAGTTACGGAATGCTCACCATTTAAAGACTTTGGGGATTGAGTTGGATAATGTTTCTTATGATAGAGGGGTAATTGCTTCTCATGCTAGTAACATTGTTACTAAAATCAGAGGTGACATGACCAATAGTCTGAAACGTTTGGGTGTAGATACTATTGTAGGTTGGGGTCAGGTTACTGGAAAGCAAAAGGTTATGGTTAAGACGTCCAAGGGAGAAGAAAGTTTTTCTGCCAAAGATATTATACTTGCTCCTGGGTCAGTACCTTTTGTTCCTCGTGGAATAGAGTTGGATGGTAAGACGGTTTTTACTAGCGATGATGCTCTGAAGTTAGATTGGTTGCCGTCTTGGGTGGCTATTGTTGGTAGTGGCTATATTGGATTAGAATTTTCTGATATTTATACTGCTCTTGGTTCCGAGATTACCATGATTGAGGCATTAGATCAATTGATGCCTACTTTCGATCCAGATATTGCTAAGATTGCCACAAGGGTTCTTATTCAGTCAAGGGATATTGAGACTAAGGTTGGTAAGTTGGCGATGAAGGTGATTCCTGGGTCTCCGGTAATTATTGAACTTGCTGATGCTAAGACTAAGGAAGTAGAAGAGGTTTTAGAGGTTGATGCTTGTCTGGTTGCTACAGGCCGTATTCCTTATACGAAAGATTTGGGCCTAGATTCTGTGGGAGTTGAAACTGACCGTCGAGGTTTTATTCCAGTGGATAGTAAGATGGCAGTTTTGTCAAGTGGTGAAGTAGTTCCTAATTTATGGGCGATCGGCGATGCGACTGGAAAAATGATGTTGGCTCATGCAGCTTCTGCTCAGGGAATAACTGTGGTGGAAAATATTTGTGGTCGTGATCGGGAGGTGGATTATCTTAGCATTCCAGCGGCAGCTTTTACTCATCCAGAAATTAGTTATGTGGGGATGACTGAACCAGCAGCGAAAGATTTGGGCAAAGAACAGGGGTTTGAAGTGGCCAGTGTGAGAACTTATTTTAAGGGTAATTCTAAGGCGATCGCTGAGGGTGAAACGGATGGTGTGGCGAAAGTGATTTATCGTCAGGATACAGGAGAATTATTAGGGGTACATATTATTGGTCTTCATGCTTCGGATTTAATTCAGGAAGCGGCAAATGCTATTGCTAAAAAGCAGTCTGTGAATGAGTTATCTTTTAATGTTCATACTCATCCTACTTTATCTGAGGTTTTGGATGAAGCATTTAAGAGAGCTAGTGTTGGATAATTAATAATTAATAATTAATAATGAGAGATTGTTTTCATTATTAGTTATTGGAAATTTCTAAATTACTTTTTCCTCTTGAAGGGGTAATTAAGCTAAGAGTTGATAGCTAAGTGGTAAATCCTGACAATAATGATTTGGAAAAAAATGTAGGGGTTTGGTCTCCCAACCCAAGTAAGAATGGGGTTGGTTTTCCCAAACACCTACAATAAAGAGGTTGGGATAGTTGATAATTAATAATTGATAATTAGAGATAGTTTTTATTATTAATTATCTATTAATGAACCATAGTTTTAATTATTTCAAATCTCTAAAATTGCTTTTGATTTATTTAAAGGTAATTAAGCTAGGAGTTGATAGCTAAGTGCTAAATTTTTACAATTCAGAAAATTGGTAGATTTAATGGTATAATCAGCAAAGTTAATACTATTAAATCTACCAAAATATAGCAATTCTAAATTAATTAGAGCAAATTCAAAAGTAAATCAAACGGGACTTGCGCAAAGGTACTATATATAGTGTGTCGGTGCGTTGTGCGTTGTAGGCTTTACATGTCGCGTAGCAAAACACGCCCTATTAATAGCGTTCATGGGTAAATCCTGTCAAAAAAAAACTGAAACTCTTACCTATCCCTTATTCCCTATTGATTTTAAATAAATGCAAATTCGTCGTCTTCAACCAAACCCAGCGATAGAAATGGGTGACATACGTTATGAAGTCTCTGTACCAAAGTCAAAAGCTCAAAATATTCTGGAGGAAATTGTTTGGTATAAAGAAAAAGAGGTAGATTATTTCCGTGAGAAAACACCTTTAGTTGATTTAAGAAAAAAGATTAACTTAATGCCTCCTCCTCTTGATTTTTTAGCTAAATTATCAACAGGAAAAACTCAACCTGCGGTAATAGCTGAAGTGAAAAAAGCTTCTCCTAGTAAAGGAGTAATTAGAGAAGATTTTGAACCAGTTAATATTGCTAAATCATATCAAGAAAATGGTGCAAATTGTATCTCAGTTTTAACGGATAAAAAGTTTTTTCAAGGTGGGTTTGAAAATTTAGAGAATATTCGAGCAAATGTTGATTTACCACTTCTTTGTAAAGATTTTCTGATTTATCCATATCAAATATATTTTGCTCGTTTACATGGAGCTGATGCTGTATTATTAATTGCGGCAATTTTATCAGACCAAGACTTAAAATATTTTATTAAAATCGTTAATTCTTTAGGAATGACAGCTTTGGTTGAGGTTCATACCTTGGAAGAGTTAGATAGGGTATTAGCAATAGATGGAGTTAAGTTAGTTGGTATAAATAATCGAAATTTAACAGATTTTTCAGTAGATTTACAAACAACTTGTAAGTTGATGGAAGCTAGGAAAAAAGATTTACAGGAATTTGGTGTACTGGTTGTTAGTGAATCAGGAATACATACTTCTGAAGATATTAAAATTGTGAAAAATGCTGGTGCTAATGCTGTTTTAATTGGTGAATCTTTAATTAAAAAAACAAATCCTGGTGCAGCATTGTTAGAACTATTTACTGAAAAGTAAGGAAGGAGGAAGGAGGAAGGAGGAAGGAGGAAGGAGGAAGGAGGAAGAAAAGTTAAATAAAGACTAATTAGTGGAAACTAAGTAATCTAATACTAAACTAGCTTTATAAAGAGGGTTAATTATGAATACTTATACTGAGAGTAAAGATATTATAGTCATAAAAAATCATTAGTCAGAAAAACCTGTAGGGGTTTGGAGACCAAACTCCTATGATCGAATCTTACAACTTATTTAGGATTGGTATATAGAGGAAATTGAAATATCTAATTATATTATCATAAACTTAGAGACGAATTTTTTTTCTTACACCTTTATTTATCGCAAATCTCTTACCTATCTCTTATTTTTTATTTCCAATTTCTGCAATAAATCTAACAAAAATATCTAACAGCTATTTAAAAATGGAACCAATACCAATACCTTCTCGCATTCATTATGAACTACTACTTCAGTTATTAGAAAAAAAGACAATTTTGGCAGTAAATTATCAGACAAAAGAGTATCAAAAAATTCAAGAACTTATTGTGGCAGTTAGAAAAGCTTTAGTGCTGCAAAAACAATTAGAAGAAATTTGTCAAGAAACTAATTTACCCATAGAATACCACTGGTCTCTTAATGAAGGCAAAAAAGATTAATAGATTATTGTTAGTATTTTTAAATGATATGTAAATCTAGATTGAGTTTTTTTATAAGAATAATTATTGTCTTAATTATCTAAGAATATTTGCATTAAAGCTATTATTATTTAATGCTATTTTTCCCTGTTAAATTTTCACTTTTGCCTTTCTAATAAATAAAAATCAGTTATCGCATTTTTAA
>NZ_JAYKGW010000179.1:0-45425 GCF_035285525.1 Okeania sp.
ATGGAACTGAACCTGTTTACGAACCTATTGAATTTGAGAGCAATGTCTTACGGTTAGAAAATGAGGCGGAATATGTATTTACGGCTTGAGCAGGAGCGGATAGTCTATCGGTAGTGGATGCTAGCAACCCTGAAGTTGTGGTTAACAATACTAGCAGCGAAGATTTAGCCTTGGCTAAGATTCCTGTGGGGTTTGATGGAGTAACGGATCGCCCAGAGTCGTTGGCGATAACTAGGGATAATAGTCGAGTTTATGTACCGTTGAAGTTTAGTGGTGGGGTCGCTGTGGTAGACACGATGGTGTTGTCACAGGTGGTACCGGATACCCCCGATGTTACCGACCCCATTCCTTGGCATGGTGGGGCGCGACCAATAGATATTGCTCTGGGGTTGAGGGATGAATATGCTTATAGATGAAAATCAACCCCTAGTTTATGTGTTGGATATCGACTCGTTTTCGAGTACATATCATCAGGTGGTGCAGACTATAGAGTTAGAGAGTTTGAGTGGGTTGAACAGATTAGCTATTAGTAGCGATGGTCGGCATTCCTTAAGGTTTGAAGAGGTAAAATCTCGCGATTTGAGGGAAGATCGAACTTTGCCTGAAGATTTTTATCAGGTGTTAAACGATGATTATATAAGATTTGAGGGCGATGAATATGATCGAAAACAGAAAACAGGGCGAATCATTAAAGAAGTTGTTAATGGAAAAACCAGCAATTCTACCTATATTAGGGGTCATCTAGTTCCTCAAGAAGACCGAAACAGGAATCCTGGAAATTACGATCCTAGTCATAATACTAAGCGCGAAAATTCTCCTTTTAGGTTTGCCCCTTCAAAATGAGCATTTTCCCAATCTGTCTCTGTCAAATCAGCGCCAATTAAGATTGCATTCATTAGGGAAGCAATGTACAGACCAGCTTCATTAAGAGCTGATTTATAAAGGAAATATTAAGTTAGCTAGTCGCCTCACCATAAGGTGGATTAAAGAGCCATAAATCATGGCTTCACTTACATCTGAATACACCTCATAATATGACCTTAAACGTCAAAATCTATTCAAACAACCAAAAGTCCGCTCAACAATCCATCTCTTAGGTAACTGCTTATGCATTTTGGGTAGTTCTCTTGATTACTTCTACCCTCACGCGATACTGCTGACGCAACGCTCCGCAAACGCCACAAACTGCCTGAACTGCACTCGCACTCATTCTTACCAGAATAACCCTGATCTACCCAAAGCACTTCTAATTTCGACAGTTTATCCCTGGCTTCATTGAGTGCTACCACTGCTCCTAATCGTTCTGAGGCATTCGCTTCCGTTACGAAAACACCAATTAATAATCCTTGGGAATTTACGACAATGTGACGCTTACGGTCTTTAACTTTCTTGCCACCATCGCGCGCCGTATACCTCCCCCTTTTTTCTGTTGTCTTCACTGACTGGGAATCAGCAATGGCAACCGTTGAATCTTTATCCCTATCTAATTCTGTTTCTGTTCTTAATTTTTGGCGTATTTCCTATGCGCATCTGCTGCCAAAAACCACTTTTGTGCCATTTTTTGAAATATCTGTATACAGTGCTGTAAGTTGGTAGATCATGAGGCATCATTTCCCACTGACATCCAGTCCGTTAGACATAGAATATGGCGTTGAAAATTTCTCGGAAATCTACCTCTATCCAATGACCAAACCCCTTGGGTAAGGGTACTAGGGGCTTGACTATTTCTCATTCATAAGTCACTCATATCATTTGGGTATGGTTGACGGTGAGGATTAGCGATCGCAGGTAGATGACTCATTAGTTATAGAATGGATTAACTATAGCAAAGAATAACACCATATTCACTTGTTACCCAACTTTCTTTAGATTTTCTTTATAAATCAGCTCTTAACATATTGTTCAATATAAAATTGATATTGGTCAATCAAAATATACTCTTTAAAATCAGGAATTGAGCGATCAAATTTAAACTTTTCACCACGGTCATAATTTGTTGTTGATTTTGATAATACTTCCGCAATTATTGAGGGATTAGTAACTGTATCCTTGCGATTTTGATAATAAGATGGTTCACTTTCAATTATCATTAAATCGGGGTAAGTATATAAATTATGATCGGGTATCCACAAACGTACATCACCGATAAATACACGATAACTTTTGCCTTTTAAAGCTAACTTTAAATAAGCATAAAAATTAGCTCCTATTTCGTTATAATGAGTAGTTGCATCTGTCATTAAAATAATTTATCCATTTCTATATTCATGCTTATATTCAGGAGTTTCCTCTAATAAAAAATATTCTTAAGGAGTATATATTTTATTTTTTGTTTGAACTTGCATATTTTTCTACCTTTTTCCCTATTCTATATTCTCAACTTCCCCTCATCAGAGGGGTTAGGGGTGGGTTGACTCCTGTGCCCTTTGCCAAAAACCTGTATTTCGCCCTATTCCCTGTTCCCTAAAAGCAATAAGATTTTGTAGAGGAATCAAATAGAATTGCTATAGCAATTTATTCATTCAAACTACCATCTGGCATAATTGCACCTTCTAAATTAGCGCCTTCCAAATTAGCTTTTGTCAGTTTTGCTCCCAGTAAATTAGCTCCCTGCAAATTAGCTCCCTGCAAATTAGCTTTTTCAAGATCTACATGCAGTAACCTAGCACCCGCTAAATTTGCTCCTACTAAATCTACTCTCCTAAGACTAGCATCTTTTAAGATTGCCTCCCTAAGATCAGCACCCCGCAGACTAACATTATTCATATTTGCAGCACTTAAATTAGCTTTTCTTAAATCAGCTCCCTTCAACTTAGCTCCAGTAAGTTTAGCATCACGAAAATTAGCATTATAAAAATTAGTGCCAACCAAATTTGCCTGAGACAAATTTGCACCAGATAAATTAGCTTCCTGTAGGTTAGCACTTTCTAAGACAGCTCTAAATAAACTTGCTCCACTCAGAGAAGCTTTTTGCAGTTGAGCATTTGCTAAATTAGAATTAGTCAAATTTGTACCTTGTAATTTAGCGTTGTTTAAATTTGCTTCCTGCAGTTTAGCATTGCTCAAATTTGCTCCTGGTAATTCTGCGTGAGCGAGGTTAGCATTTTGTAATCTTGCTCCTTTCAGTTCAGCACCCCTTAAATTAGCTCTGAATAAATTTGCATCTCGCAAATAAGCATCTTCAAGTTTAATTCCTGCTAAATTTGCCCCACGGAGATGACAACCTTGACATTCTGAAGTTTCTTGCAATTTGGCAATTGAGTTTTTGCTAGAAGTTCTTTGAATAGTTTTTTCTGGGTGAAATCTTGGTGTTCTCTGGAAATTTGTTTGATATCGTTGCTGCCGGACAATTGTTAAACTTGTCGCCAACAGAGCAAGAGCAGCAATACTAGCAACTCCAACTATAGCAGATGCTTTAACAGGTTGCATTGCCATTGCTACATTTTTAAAGTTAGGAGCATCACTAAAAACTGGTATTGGTTTGAGTGCAGCTAAAGCTGCTGCTGCACTTGCAAAGCGATCTTTAGAATTGGGAGATATCATTTTCTCTAACCACATGGTAAATAGGGTACTCAGTTGTGGCATTATTTTTTTGAGGTTCAAGCGGTGGTTGCGGTCAAATAATTTTCTGACATTTGTACTGGGAGTACCTGTAAGTAAGCAAATTATGGTTACACCTAAACTGTATAAATCAGAATTAATAGTGACAGAACCATTCAATTCTTGTTCTGGTGGCATAAATCCAGATGTACCACTGAAACCATCACTTAAATTTTCTTCTATTCCTATACGCGCACAACCAAAATTTATTAAATATGCAGTCGGAAATTTATCAGTGTGGGAGTAAGTATTAACTAATATATTTTCTGGTTTAATATTGCCATGAATAATTGGCGGTTTATTTTTCTGTAAATAAACTAAAATCTCTAAAATTGAAATAGTAATTTGTTTAATTTGTTCTGGGGTAAAATTTCTTTTTTCTGCTAAAGATTTTCCCTCTTTATATTCTGTAATTAAACAAAATCCTTCAGGAGTTTCTAAAGCATCAATATAATTAGGAATACGGGGATGTTGTAGTTGTTTGAGAATTTCTACTTCCCTTTCATAAGCTTCAAACCCTGCCCAATTTGCTTCACCATCTGCAAAACTAAATTCTTTGATGAAAACTTCTTGGTCTTGTTTGAGAGCTAATCCCTGATATGTAACTTCTCCCTGCTGTTGATGAGGTTCCATTTCTCTAATAATTTCATAGCCGTAATTAGAAAGTTCTCGTTTCATATTAATAGTACCGCCGTATTTTTTATACTTGTTAATGGGGTGTTTGTGCCAAAATTATATTGTTGTGATTATATCATATTTTTTATTGAGTAGCAATTACAAATTTTTAGCTTGATTTTTAATAATTATAAAAGTAAGTATTATGGTTTTTCATGGATTCATAATTTGATATTTATGAAGTAAATATATAGCAATCCTAAATCGGTTGTAATAAGCACCTACACAAAATTGATTACACATTATGTTAATTTTCTGTGATACCAATTTCCATGTATTATTGCTATACTTGAGGAATACTTCAGTTATCAAATAATTAGCACAAACAAAATCATTTTTTACCAATTTCAGCTAAGTTAATGTTAATTTTTATTATGTTTACTTCTCCCTCACTCCCTTACTCTTCTACGGACGTTGCATAACAAAAATGCTAACGTCCCTACCCTGCTCAAGCAAATGTAGAAAAGTTTTTGAGAAATGGTATTATTCCTTACCTCTTGCCTGTTTCCTGTTCCCTCTCTCAAATAGGAAATTAATTTTGCACGACTACTTATTCGAGCATAGGGGTTTGGTTTCCAAATCCTTTAGCGCTTGGATTTAGAGACCAAATTTCTACAGTTTTTTTTCTCACCAATAATTTTTTATGGCTATAGACTTCTTTTAATATTAAATTTTTATTTAGAAAATACGCTGTAGGGACTTTATATGCAACTTCCCTACACAGTAGAAAATATGGTAAATAATTAACGATTTATATGGCATAATTTATCTGACTTTTTATTATCGGAAATGTTTAGTATTTTCTGCTATTATAAGAGAATAAAACTTCTCAAAAATGAGGTTAATTATGACTGAGCCAAATGCTCGTGATTTATTTAAAGCTGCCTACGAACATCGCTACACTTGGGACTCTAATTTTCCTGGTTGTAGTGCTAATATCGAACTAAAACAAGGGTCAGAAATCTATAATGGCCAAATTTCCATTAAGCCAGATTTAACTGTGGAAGTTACAGGTATTCCAAACGAAGAAGTACAACAAAGTGTTTATACTCAACTACGAGATGTAGTTACTCACCGCAAGCGTTCATCATTTGAAGCATCCCATGGTAAAAATAGCTTTAGCCTTGGTAATAGCGATGACACAGGTGCAGTTGAAATTCTGGTTGCAGGAGATGCCATGGGTTCAAATTACAAAATTAGAGGCAAAGAAATTTGTCTAGTTAGTCGAGTTATGGGTCGGATGGCTTTCGTGATTAATACCCATAAAACCTTGGAGACACCAGAAGGCTGTATTGCTACTCACTATAATGCTATTTTCCGCAATCCTCAAACTAATGAAGTAATTAGGGAACTGGAATTTGAGGACTCTTATGAAAAAATTGGCAATTACTATATAATGACTAAGCAGGTTGTTAATTCTACAGAAAAAGGTGAAAAAACAACAACTGAATTTAATTTTTCTAATATTAAACTATTAGAACCAGCAGTTGTCTAGAAATCAGAAATTTTGGTTTATTTTTCTGTTTAATTAGTTAGGATAAACCAGATTTCAATTATCTATAATAAATCCGACAAAATCAGGAGAAAAAAATGAGTAAAGCACTAGCACTTACAAGTGAAAATGTTGAAACTGTATTAGATGAATTACGTCCCTATCTGCAAGCAGATGGTGGTAACGTTGAATTAGTAGACATTGACGGTCCAATAGTTAATCTCAGATTACAGGGAGCTTGTAGTTCTTGTCCTAGTTCTACCATGACTCTAAAAATGGGTATTGAGCGCAAACTCCGGGAAGAAATTCCTGAAATTGCTGAAGTTAATGCTGTGTAATGTAAGCATATTTTTTTCGACTCACATTATCAGGACTTACGCAAGTGCAACGTATTTTCGTCCGATACGACAACAGGAAGCAATCTCAAACCCCTGTTTTTCGTCCCTCATTGCTTTAGTCCTAATTATTTTCAAATGTGGGTCGAAAATTCTTATTCGTGTAGATGTTGTAGATGTATAACAATCCTAAATAACTTGTAAGATTTGAGCGTAGGGTTTTGGTTTCCAAACCCTACAGTTTTTTATCACGAATGATTTCATAGATTATCAGAAAATTTGGCCGTATGTAGATACAGCAGTTTCCGAAGCTATTAGGACTTACAGAAAGGCACTATATATATATATATAGCGTATCTGTCCGTGACGATGACGGTAAAGCACCCTACTAATAGCGTTCATGGGTAAGTCCTGGCTAGAAACAAACTATGAAAAAAGTAGCCGAATTTTGATAAAGCAATTATAATCTTTCTAATCTGTACTTAAATGAGCAATCTTCTTTTTTGTCCCCTCTTGATTCTAAGGTCGGTCGATGGGTTTGCTTGTCATTTTAGTTATAAATATCTCTGGACTAAAGCCATGAACGCTATTAGTAGGGTCCGTTACGCTGACACTAACGCACCGATACGCTATATATAGTACCTTTGCGTAAGTCCTGTATCTATTAAAAACCCCTTAAATCAACCCGACAAAAGACCTGTTCAAAAAATAATGTTGTACAAAAAATTATTCTATATCAAAATACACTTTTTCAAATGCCAAGATTAAAATCTCCAAATATTTCTCCCCATTTTGACGTTATCGTAGTAGGTTCCGGAGCAGCAGGACTTTATGCTGCTCTTTGTTTACCTACTCATCTCCAAATTGCCTTAGTTACTAAAAATACCATAAACATGGGTTCAAGTAACTATGCTCAGGGAGGTATTGCTGCTGCCATTGACCCATCAGATAACCCTACATTACACCTAGAAGATACTCTCAAAGCTGGAGTAGGTTTGTGTGACCATGAAGCAGTAAAATTTATGGTGGAGAATGCTCCAGAAGCGATCGCTCACCTAGTAGAAATGGGAGTTGCCTTCGACCGCAAAGGAGAAAAACTAGCAATGACTCTGGAAGCTGCTCACTCTCGTTCCCGCGTACTTCACTCCGCAGATACCACAGGTCGAGCTATTATTGATACACTTGTTAGTAAAGTTTTAGAACGTTCCAATATTCTCATAATTTCTCAAGCAGTAGCATTAAATTTGTGGTTAGCTCCCCAAAAAAATCGAGTTCAAGGAATTAGTCTTCTCCATAGAAATAAAATTGAGTGGTTAAAATGCTCCGCAGTAGTTATGGCAACAGGTGGAGGCGGTCAAATATTTGCCCAAACTACTAACCCAGAAGTTAGCACTGGGGATGGGGTTGCCATTGCTTGGCGTGCAGGAGCTGTTGTCAGAGATTTAGAATTTTTCCAATTTCATCCCACTGCTTTAACCAAACCAGGAGCGCCTCGTTTTCTCATTAGTGAAGCAGTTCGTGGAGAAGGAGCGCACCTAATAGACGAAAAGGGAAACCGTTTTGCCTTTGAGTATCATCCTGCTGGAGAATTAGCTCCCAGAGATGTTGTCAGTCGAGCTATTTTCTATCACTTGCACAAAACTACTAGCGATCCTACTCATGCTCATGTTTATCTGGATTTGCGAATACTGGCTCCAGAACGTATTCGTTACCGCTTTCCTAATATTATCAATGTCTGTCAAAAATGGGGTATTGATGTTTTTCAAGAACCTATTCCGGTTGCTCCTGCTGCTCATTATTGGATGGGGGGAATAGCTTGTGACTTAATGAGTCAAACCTCAATTCGCGGACTTTATGCGATTGGGGAAACTGCAAGTACCGGGGTTCACGGAGCCAACCGTTTAGCTAGTAATTCTTTGTTAGAATGTTTAGTATTTGCGGCTCAACTATCTCAGATTGAAATTGAACCAAATTTGGTTGCTCCTGATTCTGATGTTTTTCAGGTAGACTATGACTGGGATGGAGAGATGGAAGAGATACAGGCAATTAGGAAAATGTTGCCAAGTTTAATGTGGGAAAGTGCAGGCATTTCTCGTCATGGAGATATGTTAAATCAAGCGCTATATCAAGTTAATCGGTGGCGAGATAATTTGGCAAGTTTTGAGATAGTCAAATTTTTAGCTAATGTTTTACCTAACCAGAGGATTGAATTAAATTCTGCTAATGCAGAAGAGCAGTTGCGGATAACAGCGGAAACAATGAATCTTTTAGATTTGGGTTATTTAATTCTCAAAAGTGCTGGATGGCGAACTGAAAGTAGAGGTGGTCATCATCGTAATGATTATCCCAAAACTTCTAATGATTGGGATGTACATACTTTGGTACAAGGCGATCGCTTGTGGAAGTCACCAACCAATATTAAATCTGAAGTCTCAAAAAAGATATTTTGATCGGGACTTACGCAAAGAAACCGGGTTTCTAGGACAAATCCTTGTTTTGAACAATAAACGTCTACCCTCGTACCGGCTTTCTGGGTTCAAGCTTCTGCATTTGTCTGATATCATATCCGTTAGTATCGTTTGTGTAAAAATAAGGAAAATATCTACCGCTATGTAGGGTTTTTCCTTCTTTTGTAGGGGGAAACGGCCGTTGCGCGCTCCGCGACATGAAACGCCCCTACTTCTTCCTTACCTTCTTTTATAATACTGATGCCACCGAACATAATATGAAATATGCTGTAATATCAAATCCGCTGACTACGGTTCCCGATAAATTGGAGAATAAAATCATACCATCACAAAAGAGCTAAAAGCCTAATCTGCACAGGGTTTAGAGACTAAACCCCTACGGCCTTTAATTCTACCGATACTATCGGATTTGATATAACTGATAACTGATAACTAATAGACATCTCCAAAAATAAAAAGTAAAATCAATTATTATCTATAAATTATCAATTCTTCTTCCCAGTTAAGTGTTCCCAGTTAAGCGTTCCCTGTTCCCTCTTTTCTGGAGATGTCTAATAATTGAAATGACTATTTACTTTTACCATCAAACAGAACAACCTTATGGTTGTTTCTCCAACTTTTCTCCCCACGGTTTTGAACTTGATAGACTCTGGTAGTCAACTTCAGAGCATTATTTTCAAGCCCAAAAATTTGTGGGAACTCAGCATCTCGAAGAAATTAGATTGGCAAAAACACCCGCAGATGCTGCTAAAATGGGACGACAGCGTATTCGTCCCCTCCGCCCAGACTGGGAGGAAATTAAAGAGGATGTGATGGAGCGAGGTTTACTTCGTAAATTCCAAACCCATAAAGATATTGGCGAAATTCTTCTAAGTACAGGGGATGAAATGATAGTAGAAAATGCTCTTCAAGATTATTATTGGGGACGTGGTAAAGATGGAAGTGGGAAAAATCGTTTGGGGCAGATTTTAATGAAAGTACGAAATACGTTAAGGAATAATTAATAATTCAGCTTGAAAGCCTCTGGCGCTACTTTTTACCAAAAAAAAAGAGGTATAAAGCCTCCCCTGGTTCGGGGATGAAAAAATTTTAACACGGTTCCCGATAAATCAGTATTTCAAGCCTCCGAATTTAGTCGGAGGTTCACTCTCTACTGATAACTGATAACTGATAACTGATCACTGATCACTGAAATGACTATCTAGCTATCAAGTCAGGTCTCAGATTTTTCGCTCCTCGCAAATAGATATGCGCAATTTTTTGGCTGTGAGTTTCCGGCATATTTACATGAATCAAAAATCTGATACAACGTTCTAAACTACCCTCAACGTGCATTTGCTGCACATCTAATAAAGGTACATGATCCCAGTGAGGACGTTGGCGGGCGATCGCTGCTGGAAAAATCGCATCTAAGTCACGAGTCACAGAGAAAGTTGTACTAATAATTTGCTCTGGTTCGATTTGATTCTTAGCTTCTAGCTCATCTAGCAGTTCCGTGACTGCCTCTCGAATTGCCTCTACTGAATTTTCTGAGACTGTAATTGCTCCACGAATTGCTTGAACTCGCCACGCCACGTCAAAATCCTCCCAATAACAGTTTTGTACTATAAGTTTGACTAACTATCAGCTTTTAACCATCAGCTATCAGGTATTAGTGGTTCTAGATTGAAATCTTTTCCTCAATGTCCCCAAAAAATTCTGTTGATTGCTGATTGCTAACCACTGATCGCTTTATTAAGGTTTATACAGCCACAAAGGTAAACCACTGGTAGAAATTTCAAATTCTACCCAGTTCTGGGCCGCCGATAATTTTGATGATACCTGATTATTACCCAAAACTTTATTTATTAAAGATTTTGGTTTTTCTAAAGTACAACTCTCAGTTTTCTCTGGATCTAAATTTACCAGTTCACAAGCCCATTTTCTTGCATCTTCCTCAGTACCTAAACGGTCTACCACACCTAAGTGTAATGCTTGTTCTCCTGTAAAGATACGACCATCTGCAAAACTTTTGACAGTTTCTACTGCTAAATTTCGGGCATCGGCCACTGTTTGGACAAACTGCTGATAACTAACATCTATTAAACTCTGGAGAATTTCTCTTTCTGGCTCAGTAATTTCTCGGTCAAAGGCCAATATATCCTTGTATGGTCCAGATTTTACTACTTTAAAGGAAACTCCTACTTTTTCCAAAAGACGCTCTATATTGTTGCCTCGCAAAATTACGCCAATACTACCAGTAATCGTCCCTGGGTTGGACACAATATTTTGGGCACCCATACCAATATAAACGCCACCAGAAGCAGAAATATTACCGAAACTAGCGACAATTTTGACTTTCTCTTGCAGTTTTTTCAAGGCACTGTATATTTCTTGAGAGTCAGCTACAGTACCCCCAGGACTATCTATCCTCAGTAATAAAGCTGGAAATTTTCTTTCTTCTACCGTTTTGAGTGCTTCTAATACTCGTTTTCGGGTATCGCTGGCAATGACACCATTAATTTCTATTCGGGCAATTTGTTTACGATATCGGGGCTTAAATGGCCAAATCATGCTGTTTTATTTCAGTTATCAGTTAACAGTTATCAGTTATCAGTATCAAGCGCTGAAACCAGAGGCTGGAAATACTGAATTTTATTTTTTTTCGTACCCCTTACAAAAAGCAGGGTTGAGACCTTCTTTTTTGGTCAAAATACGAAAGACAAAAGTAATAGACTTTTTTAGGGGTTAACATATTCAAGTTAAATTGTCAATCAAAATAATACTAATGAATATTTTTATATTTTACTATATGATTTAGCAAATTAATAATTATAGACATTTTTTTTTAAATTATTATAATTATTAATAATATTTTAACTAATTGACTAAATACCAATCTGTAAATTCATGGAACTAAAACTAACTAATTCAAAACTTCCTTTTGCACCACTTTTACTCATTGCTCCCTTTTTTTTCTGGGGAACTGCAATGGTAGCAATGAAAGGTGTGATTCCTCAGACGACACCATTATTTATGGCAGCAATGCGTATCTTACCCGCAGGAATACTATTGATACTGGTAGGAATAATTTTGGGAAGACCTCAACCGAAAAGTAAATTAGCTTGGTTGTGGATTTTATTATTTGCTTTAGTAGATGGTACTTTGTTTCAAGGTTTTTTGGCTGAAGGGTTAGTCAGAACAGGTGCTGGTTTGGGTTCGGTGATGATTGATTCCCAACCTCTAGCAGTGGCTATTTTATCATTGTGGCTATTTCAAGAGAGAATTAGATTTTGGGGCTGGTTAGGGTTAGGTATTGGTATTATTGGTATTAGTTTAATAGGTTTACCTGACGAATGGCTCGGAAATTTACTGCACCCAGAAACAATAGAAGTATCTTTGGGAATAGATGTACTGTTTCACAATGGAGAATGGTTAATGTTATTAGCAGCTCTATCTATGGCAGTAGGAACAGTATTAGTGCGTTGGGTTTGCAAATATAATGACCCAGTGATGGCAACTGGTTGGCACATGATTTTAGGTGGAGTGCCATTACTTATTATGTCTGCAGAGTTCGAGTCTCAGCAGTGGGTTAATATCGATCAGTATGGTTGGGTAGCTATGGGTTATGCTGCTGTTTTTGGCAGCGCGATCGCTTACGGTTTATTCTTTTATTTTGCTTCTTCGGGTAATCTTACGAGTTTAAGTGCTTTAACTTTTCTAACTCCAATTTTTGCTTTATTGTTTGGCAACTTCTTTTTAGGAGAAGTTTTGAGTTCACTACAGTCAGTGGGAGTAGGTTTAACTTTAGTGAGTATTTATTTGATTAATCAACGAGATGTATTAGCTGAGAAGTTTAAATTTAGTATTTTTAAACAAGAAGAAGAAAACTTAGACAAACCAACCCAAAAACCTAGTTTATTACCCTGATATCAAATCTGGTAGTATTCGCAGAAAAACCCAGAAACCCGGTTTCTTCGAGAAACCGGGTTTCTTTGCGTAAATCCCGATAATACTCCGAAGCAAGGAGATTAGATAGAATCAGGTTCTATTCCTAATTCTTTAAGTTTAGCAGCTAGACGTTCAGCACGTTGCTTTTCTTGTTCAGCTACTTCTCCTGGCAATAATACCAAATTTCCTTCCTCGTCATAAAATCGTAACCATACTGCCGATTCTCGCATAATAGTTCCTTCCCAAGTACCTAACCATAACTCTAAATCCTGGCACCACAACCATCCCTTATCATTCTTCTGCAACTTCTGATATTTCTTATTTTGCAGTTCCCATCCCTGTAATGACTTCGAGTCAAATGGATCGAAAATAAAATAATATGGAGTACGGAAGGTTTGCTCGTAAATATCCTTTTTCTTGCCAATATCTACATTAGCAGTTGAAGGAGATGTGAGTTCAACTATCACATCAGGATAACGACCATTTTCTTCCCAAACTACCCATCCTTGACGAGCTGTATCATCTTGTACATTCAAGACCACAAAGAAATCAGGACCTTTGAAATCGCGATTTTTAGCTTGAATACTACTGTAATAAATAAACATATTACCACCAACAAAAAAGTCCTTGCGAGCTGACCAACGTTGATACAAAGAATCTATCAGAAGATTCATGGCAATACGGTGACGTTTGCTTTCCAAGAGTTCTCCATCATCAAAGATTAAGTCTGTAGGTGGCATCGGTGGTTCCCAGTCGGGAATCACTTTGGTTAGTAACTCGGTTTTGGGAGAAATTTCTGTAGTAATCATTTTTAGCCCCCTCCAATTGTGTTTTCATTATTTATAATAGCATGGATTTAATAATATTAGGTAACATTCATTAATGGATAATTGATAATTAATAATTACCTCTCTCTTTTAGGGAAATGATTGACTAAAATGAAAAATAAAAATTCCCCCTTTATGGGATATTTTGAAACTGAATTATTTAATTATTCATTATTCAGCAAACAGGAAAGAAAAAGAATATTTAGGATAATAGAAAACAGGACTTATTTTTTTCTATTACAATAGAAATTGTTGATTTTATAAATAGTATTTTTTGTAGAGATTATGGATGGCAAAATCTTTTATTCTTGGCAATCAGATTTACCAAATAAGACAAATCGTGGATTTATTGGGGATGCTCTTAAGAAAGCTGTCAAGTCTATTATTAATGATAATTCTATTATAGTGGAACCAGTTATAGACCGGGATACTCAAAATGTACCTGGTTCGCCAGATATTGTTCAGACTATTTTTGATAAAATTGACCAGGCTCAGATTTTCGTGTGTGATGTTTCGATTATTAATTCCAATTTATCAAATGCTGGAAACCGTAGATTTATTCAGAAAATACCGGAGAGTTTTCTTGATTTTTTCTATAAAAATGCAAACTCTCGTCCTATTCCAAATCCTAATGTATTAATTGAGCTTGGATATGCAATGAAAACTTTAGGAGAAGAAAAGATTATTATGGTTATGAATACTGCTTTTGGTAATCCCGAACAATTACCATTTGACCTGCGAATGAGACGAGTTATTTGTTACAATATGCCGGAAGATAATCAAGAACAACCTACAGAACGCAACAAGTTAACAAAATCTCTTGAAAGAGCTATTATTCCTATTTTGCAAGAATTGGAATAAGAAATAATAAAGAAACTTTTGATCAAACAATTAGAAGAAGAAAGAACAAGAAAACTTTGAATTACTGAAAGGGTAATAATAAGTATCAAACAAGGCGATCAGTGGAGTGAATTCCAAGTTGATGAGTTTATGGAATCATTAGATAATCAAATAAAAAAACTTGCACCTGAATTTTCAAAAAAAGTGTAGAAAACGAAGATTTACTAATAAAAGCAATTGATAAAACAGAAGAGTTAGTTATACAATTTTCTAGTCTTGCAGAAGCAATAGCGACTACAATAGAATCTATCAATGCAGCTACTAGCTTATACGGATACTTTCAAGTAATGTTCGTTAATTATGATCATTTTTATAACTCATTTGGCGACCTTATTGATGACATTGATGATACTGTAATTCAAGTTAAAGATTCTAGTAATTTAGATTTTTATAGGTCACGAACTGTTTGTGACATATTTTTCTTTTCTAATTCGAGAAAATCGCTGGAGATTAATCTTAAAAATCCTTGATGAGGATATTTTTGAAGATAATTCAGTTTTACAGCTTAATCAAGCAATAAAATTGAATGACGTATCTCAGCCTATAGAATTATTTGAAAGTTCCTCAAATAATTGTCATTCAGAGATATTAAATCAGCGTCATACAAATGGAAAAATCGCAGAAATTGTACCAATGCAGCAATTTATTGAAGCTGATTTTTTCTTATTTATCTTATCTGAAAGTAACACCAAAGATGACAGTGATTCATATTGGCATGGTTGGAGTTTATTGTACATGGAACAAATTCCAAAATATTTATTAGAAGCAAGAGAAGTAGATTTTGCCAAACAATTATTGCCACCTTTAGGTTTAGAAACAATAGCAGAACTTCGCGATTTAATATCTCATGTTAAAACTAGATTATAAGAAATATGGAACAACTCATCTATACCATATTCCCATCTACCTTTAAAAAACTTTAACCCAGAATATATTGGTTCTATTTAATTAATTATTTATAACTTTAGTAGTGAATTGACATACCTAAAATGTTAATATTAGGGTGAGTTTTAGTTAGGGTTTTCATCCTCAACCTAAAATTTAGATAAACTCGTCCTAATGCACAAAATTAGTTCTGTTAGTCCCCTCAAAATTACTGATAACTGATCACCAATATCTGTTATAAATAAACTAAAGTTGTCTAGGATATAAAAACAATATATGGTCTCAGATATTGACAAATCCACAATTGACTTCATTGAATCAGAAGTAAGCAAATTACTCAAAAATTTGCCCAACTTAAAACAACAAAAATGGATTGGGCGATCGCTATCCACCATAGTTAATATGGCAGGAGAAGAACTTGAACGTCTGGACTGGAAAATATTAGCTGCCTCTTTACAAGACATGGAAAAAGGATTTAAAACATTTTATCCCTATCGTCATGTTCGTAAAATTACCATATTTGGTTCTGCACGAATATCTCCAGATACCCCAGAATATAAAATGGCAGTAGAATTTGCTCATTACATTACTAAACAAGGTTTTATGGTAATGACTGGTGCTGGTCCTGGGATAATGCAAGCTGGCAATGAGGGTGCAGGAAGAAACAAATCTTTCGGTCTCAATGTTCATTTACCTTTTGAACAAAAATCTAATCCTTTTATAGAAGGTGACAGTAAATTAATTAATTTTAAATACTTTTTTACTCGCAAATTATTTTTCCTTAAAGAAAGTGATGCTTTAGTTTTATTTCCTGGTGGTTTTGGTACTTTAGATGAGGCATTTGAAAGTTTAACATTAACCCAAACAGGTAAATATGGTCCTGCTCCTTTGGTTTTAATAGATTATCCAGGAGGAAATTATTGGCATGATTGGAATGATTTTATTCATCAACAATTATTGCGAAGAGGTTTAATTAATCCAGAAGATTGTAATTTTTACACTATTACTGATAATTTAGAATCAGCTTATGAAGCGATCGCCAACTTTTATAAAGTATATCATTCTAGTCGTTATGTAGGAGAGAAGTTTGTCATTCGTCTTAACTCCGAACTTTCACCAAAAGAAGTTGATTTTTTGAATCAAGAATTTAGGGATATTTTGATTGCAGGAAAGATTGAGAAAAGTAAAATTTTACCAGAAGAATCAGATGATGAAACTTCTCATTTACCTCGTTTAATTATGCACTTTAATCAAAAGAAAAGTGGTAGATTATTTCAAATGTTAGCTCAGATAAATCAAATGGGAAAAAATACAACAAAAACTCATCCAAGGCATAAATAATGTAAGCATTCTGCATCGTCAGCTAACAGCTATCAACTTCTGAAAAACATCTATAATTTCCGGCTATAAATTATATTGGTTAAAAGCTCAGATATTTAGATATATAGTTGAAAAGTAGAAGTAGAAGTTGAAAAAGCGCTTGACTTACTTCATTGATTAAAAAACTAAGAGCTGACTGCTGAGGTACTAATAGCTGAATGCTTACTAAATAGGGTTGGCTGATTTATCGGGAACCGTAAAAGTCTGCTAGCGAAGTAAGGGAAAACTTAACTGTTTGGAGTATCTTCTACGGCAAAATTTTCTGATAATCAGGGTCGAAATTTTACCATTTTGAGACGACAATAGCCAAAAAATAGGTACTTTTTCAACACCTAAAAAGGCTAAAACCTTTATCTGTGTTTTATATCAAATTCAGTAATATTTGTATAATTCAAGAACGTAGGGGTTTGGTCTCCAAACTCTCTACAAACTACAGAAACAAGCCTTAACTAATAACTGAAAAAGCTAATAAATGATAACTGAAAAAGTAGGTACATCCACGGGAGCAAGATGCACGGTTCCCGAAAAATCGCACTGATAACATTTTTCCTGATTATAAAAAAGCAAAGAAACTGGGTTTATATGAAATTCCGTAATAAAATCTAACTCCCATAAACCCGGTTTCTTGTAACACTACCAAGATGGAGCTGTATTAAAAAACTGAATGCTAAAAGCTAAATTCTAAAAGCTAAATGCTTACCTATTTATTTGTAAATAAATAAACATCATCCTGTTGATAACTAAGCTGAAATTCAGAATTTAATTTTAATTTATCGACTAATTTTACCGAATATTCCTGACTACTTTTCCAACCAGGATAACGTACATTTACTAATATATAATCATATTCAGCTAAGATTTCATTTCTGGGAAACTCTTCTTCTTCAACAATTAATTTAATAAACTGACGATGAGTTAAATGAGGACTAATTTTTGAAGTAGTTAAAACCCCACCTTTTGTCTGAACTAAACTAATAGCATTTCGTGTTGCTTGCCAAGTATCTAAATCATCTAAATAAATAGACCAAAAATAACCATATTTAGCTAAAGCCAAAAATCCGATACAAGACCAAATGATTATAAATTTTGGTAAGCAGTTACTAACAATTGTAGATATATTTTTATCCTGATTTTCTTGAGAGCGACGTAAATTCCAGAGCCAATACCATAAACCACATTTACCATCAGCAATAGTATAAATTACAGCCATTAATAAAAAAGGCAATATTGGCAAAGAATATTGATGAATTAAATCTCTTTGAGCATCAATATCAGAGAGAATATTCATCGCCAAAACTGGAGAAGCAGCTATTAAAGGAGTTAAATATCTTAGAGCCAGCCACCAAATTATCGGCATATTTAACAATAATAAATATTCTAAAGTTTTGAGAGAAATTAATCTGCCAAACACTAATTCAGGTCTTAAAAAAAGATTCAATAAAATTTCTGGGATAGAGTTACCTAAATATCCATAACGTCCGACTCCTCCTGGTGGTTTACCATCTTTAAAATAAGGTATTAACATTTGAGTAACAATAATAAACCAAGCCACACCAGCAAATAAAGCTATTGCACCATAAACCCGCTTTTTTTCAAAGAAATATAACCAAAAACCCATAGCAGCGACAGTTAAAGATAAAGCATCTTTACAGCCTAAAACCCAGATAATAGCTATACAAAACCAGAGAATTTTATCTAATTTAGCTGCTAAAATTGCTCCTAAAATTGCTGGCAATGCCATTACCTCTGGATGAAAATCAAATAAGTTTAGATTAAACACCACTGGGTATAATAAATAAACTATTACTATGGCAAAAGCTTGTTGTTTATTTAAACCTGAATAACGAGCTAAACTCCAAGTAGGTAAAGTTCCTATTGCTAAAGAAATTGCTTGTATTAGTAATAGCCAATAAACTGAAGGATAAATTTTATAAAGTAATGCTACGGGATACATTGCCCAAGCAGCATGATTTCCCAAATGATGTACTTCTAAAAAGGAAGAAAAGGGAGGTAAACCTTGACTTATTAAATAAGTAACTTGGTCATAAATTCCCATTTCAAAAGCAGTCGATTGAAATAATAAGTGACGCACACTGCTACAGAGAAATAAAATTATGGCAGCAATGATAGTTATTTGAAGTAAAAAATTAGATTTTAATTGTTTGAGAATTATCATTGATACAGGAAGTAGTAGTATTAGAAAATATCTAAAAATATAGACTTGCGCTACGCACAAGTCATAACTTAGAAGCAATTTCTGAATCAAATGTATTGTTTGATGGTTTAAGCGTTTAAACCTTGTATCCTAACTTCTACCTTTTCCGTGTTAGTAGTACAATAACTTGATAAATCAAAAACCAAGTCAGGACCAAAAGCGCTAAAGGTGGCATCAAGAATCCAAGAAATATCATAACACCAAAAAAGATAGGGTATCCATCTTTTAGATTTAGATTATTTCCACCTAGAGCATTTAGATCAGAATTTTCTGATTCATTTCTCTTCATTTCCCTTTCCCTATCTGCTCGTTCTGTTTCATAATATGTCACGATTTATTCCTGTTGTTTTTCTCTTTCTATTTGTTCTTCTTTTCCCTTTCTATTTCCCATTTTCTATCTTCATCTTCATTTGACCACATAATAGCCTCCAAATTAAAATAAAAATTGACTTTAAACAATTTTAGTAGGACAAACTTAACCCTAATTTTACGTTATATTCAATCGGCTAAAAAAATGATTTTGAAAAACCTAGCCCCAAAAAATTAATAACTCTAAATAATGCTAGCATACATATCAAGTTTGAAGTCAAAACTGATGACTAATCACTGAAAAAGCTGATAACTGATAACTGAAATGAACCAACAAAAAATAAGTGATTGAAGAAGCAATTTTAATTCTTAAAAATCATTTATAAACCTTAATTTTTTTTCGCTTGTAATTTAAGAGAAGGAGATTATCTTGACTTCATAGATAACTTATTTAAACATGAAATCCATGAAAGTTTTCATCAAAAAAATCTTGAATTTAGAGAACTCAAATAAGAGTTAATTAAATATTTTCTTTCATAAGAAATATACAGCAATTATAAATTATTTGTGATCAAAAACTTTAGGGGTTTGGTTTAAAAACTCAACGGCATCAAGTATCTGGAAATCAAACCCCTACAATAAAATTTTACCGAATAATTAATAATTAAATAATTAAATAATTCCCGCCTTGAAGCCTCCCCTTTAAAAGGGAAAAAGCGGTCATTTTCAGCGCTTGAGCCGACATGAACGCTGCGCGACATGAAAAGCCGAGCTTCCCGTAGGGTGAGATGGATGAGTTCTCTAACCATATCTAATCTCCCCTTGAGAAATAAATTTTTTCCTTTTATTCAATCCTCTCTTTTTTAGAGAAAGGTAATTATCAATTATCCATTATTAAAACCTATTTAGGATTGCTATAGTACAAACAAATCATAAAAAAATTGGCACAAGCAACGAAGAAGTTAGAAAGTAAGTATTCAGTTATTATCTGTCAGCTATCAGCAATATAAATTTTAACTTTAAGCAAGGAATTTAAACGAATATAGACTTGAAAATTGGTTTTTTTAGTAATATAATATTTCATTCTGAATAGTAAAGCTTTTATCACCAGCTAAAAGCTATAGCTGATAGTTGACGGCTGAATGCTTACATTAGACAAAGATAAAGAGACAAATAAATAAGAGGATCAAAGCAATAGAAGCAAAAATCATACACCCACATCCTGCCTCTGTTGAACCAGAATTTTTGGGTTTATAACTATTTGTTGCTTTTGTTGATGTTTGTCTTGATTTCAATTCTCTTTCTCTTTTTTTTCTTTCTGCTTGTCGTTTTGCTTCATAAGCCGCAGCTTCTTCTTGCTCTTGTTTTTCTCTATCTATTTCTGATTCTGTATCTCCACCCTCATCTGAATACATAATAACCTCCAAATTAAAATAACAACTTACTTCAAACAATCTGAATAGGACAAATTTAAACCTATTTTACATCAGATTTAATGTAAGCTTTTAGCTATCAGCAATAATACTCTGCTCTTGTAGTAAGATTTGACTTTTGAATGCTTACGATTTAATCTACTAAAAAATGATTTTGAAAAATCTAGCCCTAAAAAAAGTAATAATTTTAAATAATGTTAGCATATACAAGAAAAAATTACCTAGAAGTCAGAAGTTTTTATGAAGTTTGAAGTTATAACTAAGGAGATTATCTTGACTTCAGAGATAAGTTATTTAAACATGAAACCCACCAAAGCTTGTATCAAAAAATTCTTGAATTTAGAAAAGTCAAATAAAGTTTAACCCAAGGAAATGATTCAAGTGGGAATAATAAATCAAACTAAAGCATTTTTTTGTCTAAAACGCTCAAATATTTAGGGACTTTGCATACAACTTCCCTACCTTCTTAGTTCTTAGTTCTTAGTTCTTACTTCTTCCTTCCAAATACTATTACATCATTTTCTTGATAATTCAATTTCCATTCTTGATTATTTTGAAGACTTTTAAACAGAATAATACCCTCCTTTTCAGTATCCGGCCAAGGATGACGTAAATTTAAAACTACATAATCAAATTCATCTAAATTATCTGGTTCTGTTTGATTTAATAACTTCACAATTGAACGATGAGTAAAATGAGGAGCCAATCTATTATCTGTTAGTACCCCGCCTTTAGTTTTGACATAACTAATTGCCTTATTTGTAGCTTGCCAAGTATCTAAACTACTCACAGGAGAAAATAAACTTCCGAAATTTCCAACTAAGAGAAATATTAAAGTAGACCACAAAATAATTATGGGGGGATATTGAAAATTTGGTATTGGTAATCTCAGATTAAATTTGGGAATTTCTAACTTACTTATCCAAGTTGATTCTATCTGAATATTTTCATTTTCTTCCTTCTTCCTTCTTTCTTTTGAAGAAGCTGGTGCTAAACAGGAAATTACTACTAATAATAAAAAACTAATCGCAGGCAAAGAATACTGATAATTTAAACTTCTCTGAAATGATATTTCCGAGAGAACATTGATTATAATTGTCGGAATAGTTGGAATTAGGGGGATAAAATTAGGTAAGATAGTTTTATTTGTTTGTCTTAGTGGAAATATCACCCAAATTATAGGTAAAAATAATAGAAAAATATATTTGATATTTTCCCAAGAAAATACTTTGCCTAAAACTATTCCTGGCTGTAGTAAAACATTAATTATAATTTCTACAACCGAATTTCCCAGATAACTATAACGAGCAACTCCAGCTACTTCTTGACCACTGAAAAAAGGAATAATTCCTTGAGTCACAACTATAAACCAAACCATACCTAAAAAAAGAGCAATTAAACCACAAAACTTACGCTTTTCAAAAGTTAGTAACCACAAACCCATAAAAGCTACAGTTAATGATAAAACAGCTTTACAACCTAACACCCAAATAATAGCAACACAAAACCAAAAAATACGTTTTAGTCTAGCTGCTAAAATTGCTCCCAAAATAGCAGGCAAAGCCATGACTTCTGCGTGAAAATCAAATAAATTAACATTAAAAATTACCGGGTATAAAAGATAAGAAATGGCGATCGCTACTGCTTGTCCTTGACTTAATCCCGCTAGTCTAGCTAAACACCAAGTAGGCCAACTTCCCAAAGCTAAACATAAAGCTTGTAGAAAAAGTAGCCAATGAACATCAGGATAAATGATATAGAATAATCCGAGAGGATAGGCAGCCCAGGCTGCATGATCTCCCAAATAGTGATGCCCCAAAAAAGAAGAAATGGGAGATTTTCCTTGACTAATTAAATATATAGCTTGGTCATAAATACCCAAGTCAAATCCAGTAGAATAAAACAAGAAGTGACGTAAACTGCTACATACAAAAAAAGTTAAAGTTGCTACAATTATTAACTTACTCACAATAAGTGGTGGCAAAAGTATCATATTTTTAAGTCCCACATTCCCAAGTCAATGCTGACTAACGCCTATATGATATCATGACTTACGCAGTGACAATAATTGTAGTCACAATATCCAGAATAATTCCGGAATTATACACCATATATAGAAGTCCTCAGTGAGTCCTGATATTTTGTCTGTGCTTATAGGGCGCGAATGCCTTGGTTTGTAATCTCTAATACCCTATTGTCTTGAAATGGTTCAATTAAAAACCCCTTGCGGTTCTTAGACTTAATCAAGTGCAATGAGCCAACTTCCTGTTGGGTGAGGCAATCTGTTAAACAGCCCTTTTCCCAATGATATCGCCAGTTTCGGCTTTGATTCATACCACCGCAATCATTATGAACTAAACTCATCAGATTGCGAATTTTGATTGACTCCTGTTCCACAATTTGTCTAAGGGCCATAATCCCTTTCACCCCGCACTCGTCAAATCTATAATTCTGGGCAGAGCGAAAAATTTCTAAGTGGTTTGGGTTTTTCTTGAATAACAAGTTCATTGTTTCGGTATTTCGATACAAAGTCATATAGCCAGGGTTCCCCTGGGATGAACTCACCATGTCATATCCATCCAAATTTTCAGGAGTCAAAAAGGAGCCTAAATTCCCGATGACCATATCAATATCGCAATACCCCCAAAAGTCATATACTTTTAAGTAATCAGAAAAAACAAATCCATAGGTTGGCTTCAAATCACAGAGTTTATAGGGCTTAAAATTCTCAAATTTCAGACCTAATTTTTGCTCAAATAGTTGCACTAATCTAGACAACTCCATGCCATGAAAGGTGACGTCACAGGTTTGATATTTTGCATACTTGTCCTTGTAAGAGATATTCGTCAGAATTTTGAGGTCAATTAAGGTGTTTTGCCTAAAAGTTCCGATGAAATGTTCAAAGTAGCGAGGAAACTGGCGAGGATTGAAGACTTTTCTCAGCTTTCGATTTCGGATGAGAGACAGTCGGGTTTCTGAAAAGAAGGGAATGATTAAACAGATAGAGGCCATAGGAAATATAATAAAGTCGATATTTTTTGAGCAAAGTTTTTTTCACTAACTTGATTGCTAAATCACGTTTTTTGACAAATTCTTTATCTTCCTTCACCTTTGGTAAAGATGTTGATTTATTACAGCAATCAATCCGATCCCTGGGAGTCAGTTGGATGGTGGTAGATTATTTATTATGAACTAAAGTTTACCACATAAAGCATTAAATCATGGTAATAAAAACCGTTTCGGTTTCTTAGTTGGGATTTTCCACAAAACTACAATATTTAGAAAGTATTGAAACACAATTTTCAAACCCCTTCATGCCTTCTGCGATTGATTTTGGAGTTATTTTTTGTTTTAATTTTCTAGGATTTCTGTCAATAATACCTTTGTTGATTTTCCCTTTAGAATCACCTATTCCGGGTATTCCTGTTTTATTTGTTACTTCGTATTCTTCTGAAAATTCTGATTGTGTTCCCAGAAATTTTTTGAAAGCATCAAAAACAATATCTGTCTGATTGAGCAGTTGATTATGGGTAATTACTAAACTGCGTTCTTTGCTATTGATTAACTTTCCATATCTTTCTAAAGTTGATAAGCGTTCTAAATAGTAATTTAATGCTTTTTCTTCACTCCAGTGTGGCTTTAGGTCGAGAAGACTAGCTATTGTTCTCTCTGGCTCTCTAAGGAGAAATATACTATATAAATTTTCCGAATTTAATAAATTTTCATCTAAAAAAAGATGATTGTGTAAAGTTTTATCGAGAATATATTTATGATTCATTCTCAACTTTTTTAATTCTGGAAAACTGCGAATATTTTGGGTTTTACGATACACTTTAAATACTAATTTATTCAAATCAAATTCATTAGTATATTGAATGTGAGTTTCGCCATATCCTAAAATTTCCTTATGAGAACTTAATATATTAGTTAGTAATGAAGAACCAGAACGCATGTGACTGAGAATAAAGATGAACTTGTATGGTTCCGGTCTAAACATCACTCGGTATGGGTCTTTGACTTGATTAATTCTCAAGTCATAATATTTACGAACTATATCATTTTTAATAATTCGGATAGATTGACGTGTTTCCTTGATGAAATTCTTCATATTTCACAGAAATTCTTTTTTTTTCAATCATAGCTCATTTATGAAATAAAAGCAATATTTACTCATTTCTTAACATTATAAATTACATTATTTTTCCAATCTTATGACTTCAGATGAACTTAAACAAAAGTATAAAAAAATGTAGACCCAGAGACTCAATAAAGTGGCATTTATTGTGGGAAAATAATTATACCTATTCCCATGCTTATGAGGTAAAAATTTCCTGGTTTTAGGGAGCAGGAAATAGGGAATAGGGAATAGGATAAAAATCAAAATAGATGTACCTTATGACTATAGTAAACGCTATATACATCTCGAATAATAAAAAATAAAATCAATTACCCCACTCTTATTCACCAATTCTTTATCCTTGCTTCCGGCTCATTAATACTTCTTTTCTAGAAATGTTTATTATACCTGAACTTTCCCTCTAATAAAAAGCTAGTATGGGACTATCCACAGGTAGTTAAAGGTAATTTTTTAACTACCCGTTACTGAGTAAAATAGCTCTGAGGCTTTACCACTTCATTATTCTGAGCAACTTTATCTATAGTATTATATTAGCTCTGCAATCTAATCCAGAAATTATCAATTATTTCTTCCTGTTCCCTGTCCCCTACCTCAACTAGGAAATTTATTTGGCACGACTACTTATAATCAGTAAATCATTGCATTATATAAGTAAGTTGGTATGAAAAAAACTAAGTATTTCAATAATGGATAATTGATAATTACCTCTCCCTAAAAACGGATAGGATTGAATAAAAGGAAAAAATTTATTTTTTTTCCCTTAAAAAAGGAGGCTTCAAGGCGCTAATTATTTAATTATTAATTCTTTGGGAACAAAAAGTAAAGTAGCTCTGAAACCTATTCCATTCTTACTTCTCCCCTCTGCCTTCTGCCTTCATGTAACGATAAATTTTAACGCCTACCTACTTAGTTTATAGCCAAATTTAGCTAGGTAATCTTCTAGGGGGAAAGGAGTAAGTAAGGCTGACAAGTAGTTACCCCTCCCAAGATATTTGCAATTCCCTTTATCAAAGTGGATTTTCTATAAAAAGACAAAAATATGATTTTACCTCACAAACTTGAAAAGCGCTATACATTTTCTTGTACTTTACGATAACTTCATATTAATCATAATATTCTATTTTCACTCGATATAAATGACTAAGTAACATTTTTGACTTTTTTGTTTTTATCAGTATAATTTTGGTTTCAAACCTATATTAATATAAATATAGTAATCTAATTTTCATCCTATCCAAAATTCCGTTACTTTCAGCGAATAAGGAACAGAGAAAAGGAAATAGATAAAAGTTTCGGGGGTTTTGATTTACTCCTTGATTTGTTACAACCAATTTAGGATGGTTATATAACTTCAGTATATTAAATTTGTTAGGTATAAAATAATCATAGACTTAGATAAAATATTTCTGGATAAACACTATTGAAGTGAGTTATATCATCTCCAGTTGAATAGTCCCACTTTCCAGGAAGGAAGGCACTTATGCCAAAGGCAGAAGCCATAAAGAAAAGAAAGGTTCAAAGGAAAAAGGTTTTTTTCACTGATTATCCGGATATGATATTAAATTCCAGAAAAGTTTTGTAAAGATTCAGTAAATTTATAGACAAATGCTTGTCATTCTTAAGTAAGAATGGCTATAGTGTATTTGTCAGGGAAAAAAAGTTCACTAACTATTCAAAATAGAGAGAAGAACTTCAAAGTTTATATCTACACAAATATTTCAAGAAACTAATCATTATCTTCAATAGTTTCAAAATGTTCATTTACTAGGACGTGTCATCTATCAAAAACCATAATCTTTCTTCTGGTTGTAGTTATAGTGAGTAAGGTGGGAGAAATTCCAATATTATTCCCTATATTTATTCAGAATTTTCAAAGATTCAGTAAATTTCTAGATAAATGGTTGTCATTCTTAAATAAGAATAGCTATAGTGTATTTATCAGGAAAAAAAAGTTCACTAACTATTCAAAATAGAGAGAAGAACTTCAAAGTTTATATCTACAAAAATATTTCAATAAACTAATCATTGGTACTGGTGCTGCTACTTTAAATAGTTCTATAAATATTATCTAAGCATTCAACTATTAGCATTCAGCTCTCAGCAATAAGACTTCAATAAATGTAGTAATATTTAATTGGAGATACTTCAATATCCACTCTTAAAAATGTGGTTCAAAGAAAGCTTTTATCGTGCAACCAAAAGCAATAAATAGCTAATAGCTAATAGTTGAATTGCCCAGTTCGACCAAGGAAGCTAGCTGACGGCTGTTTGTCCAGTATTCCGTAGGAAATTATTACAATATCAGGACTTACCCATGAACCTTATTATTAGGGTGCGTTGTTGCGCTTCGTATAACTCCGTTAACGGCGCTTGAGCCGACATGGAAACGCAGCATTCCCTATACGAAAACGCTGCGCGACATGGAAAGCGGAGCATTCCCTATACGAAAAAGCCTATCTTGTAACGCACCGATACCCTATATATAGTCCCTTTGCGTAAGTCCTAAATATTATACTAAATCCGGTTTAGAAAAGCTGATAAAAATTACTCATAAACTAGCCAATGATAATTAGTTAATTTTTTGACTTCTGAAGTCATTTTTTTTAATACATGACAACAATATACTAAAACTTCTTCTATATCTTCAAAGAGTTTCAAAATCTTCATTGACTAGGGCATGTTATCTATCAAATACCATAATCTTGGTGCTGGTTGTATTTCTAGTGAGTACGGTGGGAGAAATTCCACTATTATTCCTTATATTTATTGATAATTTTCAAAGGATATTGATAGTTTAATCCCACAGCGAAACGCTGTATTTTTAATTATTCATCCTCAAGAAATTTTCCACAATAGATACCATCACGAGTATTTCTACAGGGTCTCTACAAGTTCTATATTTTTCCTTCACCCTCTAAACTCAAATGAGAGGCTAAATAGACTTTTTTTAAGGATTTATAGTTTTAATTTTGTATTCAGTCTGGAGGAAGGTAAAAAGTAAGCTGAAAAACTTTTGGAATAAGCTTTTCAGTCAACCTCTATCTAGCAAAAATTAGACGTCAGGATGGGCTATTTAAGGTACTAACTGACTAGATGCCTGAATACCCTAATTTATCCTTAATATTCCCAATATGAAGGCTAATTGAAGATAGTATCTATCAGAAGAATGTTGTCTAAAACCATTGTTAAGTAAGACTTACAGGCAGTCTCCCCCCAGATATTCAGTTTATTATAACCGGATTTGGTAGAAGTCCAATTTAGGGAAATAATTTTGATGACTAAAAGCCTTTCGCGAATCATACAATTTCTTAAATTAGTGTTAGTTGCCTTCCTCATGGCACTACTTGTAAATATGGGTATTTCAGTGGCTCATCGTCCCCATGATGTTGTCACACATATTGAACTATCACCAAATTATCAACAAGACCAGACAGTATTAATTGTTGTTAGAAATAACCTGTATCGTTCATCTGATGGAGGTATTTCATGGCAGCGCATTACTCAGGGTTTAGATTATTCTAGTTTCTCCATTACAGATTTGGAGTTCAGTCGGCAAAATGATGGTTTAGCATTTCTAGGAACAGAAGGAGACGGTATCTATCGCTCATCAGATAAAGGACTTACCTGGCAAAATACCAGCGAAGGTTTAGATGAACTTGTTATAGACTACATAAGTGTTTCACCAACTTCATCAAAAATTGTTCTAGCAAGTATATCCGATAGACTCTACTTAACTCAAAATTCTGGGGATAGTTGGCAACAGGTCTTCCAAAGTAAAAATCCTATTCAAGCTTTAGGTTTTTCTAATGATGGCAAATTAGTTATTGCTGCCAATACAAACGAACTCTTGGTTTCTCGCGACAGTGGAAAAACTTGGCAAGAACGCGAGCGCACTGCATCTGGTCTCCCACTAGATACTCCAATTGTTGCTATTGAGTCTATGGTCGGTCAAACAGTCGGTTCAATGTGGTTGGCGACTGAAACCCAAGGTATTTTTCAAACCACTGACCAAGGCAAAACCTGGACAAAACAGGCAAATCCGATCGCCAATGAAATTGTTCAAGATCTCAAAATTATTCCAAGCTCCCAAAATGAACCACAACTGTTTGTTTCCACAGCAAATACTGGATTATTTTACTTGGATGGTCAAGAATGGCAGCCAAGAACTCAGGGACTCAAAACTGATGTCCAAGCCCAACAAATGAAGCAACCTAATTTTACCCAGCTAGAGTTTTCTCCAGATGGCAGCGTGACTTTCCTCGCAGGTTTTGATGGTCTGTTCAAATCTGAAGATCGGGGGCAAAAATGGCAAGACTTAGAAACCATACTTAGGAGTACGGTTGTGGCAATGGCAGTTTCTAATGATTCAACCTTAGCAACTGTGGACTACGTTGGCAACATTAATCTCAGCAAGGATGGTGGTAAAACTTGGAAAATTGCTCAAAAAGGTCTCCAACTACCTTGGTTTACTGGGAACTTTGAATCAGTAGAACCAAACTACGATCCTCGTCGCTACTTTGATGTTGCTTTTTCTCCAAACTACGACCAAGATCAAACACTATGGGCATCACTACTCTGGACAAAAGTCGCAACCAGTCAGGATGGGGGTATTTCCTGGTTAGTTAGTTCCATGCCCAAAGAAGAACGTGGACTCACCATAGGTGTTTCTCCAGACTTCTCAAACGACAAGAATGTTTACACCCTAGCTCAAAGTGGTAATATCTATCAGTCTCAAAATGGAGGTCAAGACTTTAAAAAAGTTGGAGAAGTTCCTTCTCTTCGAGGCAACTATGGTCCATCTATTGTCCTATCCCCTAATTTTGCCAGTGATCGCACTATCTATGTAACTGGAAACAAGGGGATTTATCAAAGTACCGATGGTGGCAAAAACTGGGAAGCTATCACCGAAAATATAGCCTTAGCGCAAGCAGGAAAGATGCAGATAGTAATTTCTCCAGGCTTTGCACAGGATAAAACATTATTTGTTAGTACCAGGGATCAAGGTCTTTTTAAATCACAGGATGGAGGAAAAACTTGGAACCAGCAATTCACTATACCTGGAATAGATACGAACTCACCTGCTTTGGAAGCTATTGCTATTTCACCAAATTATGATAACGATCAAACACTTGTTGTCAGTGTGCAAGGTTTTGGGTTATACAAAAGTGAAAATGGAGGGCAGTCATTCAAACAAATTACAGATGCTTCATTACCAGCATCCAGAATCAGCACCGTTCCTTCATCAGGAAAGCCCATTGTTTTTTCACCAAACTACATTAACGACAGGACTATCTACAGCTTTGGTTCAGCAATTTCGGAAATATTTGAATTAACAAACGATGGCAAGAGCCACGAAAACTTAGCCATTCAGAATTATGAATCAATGGGAGAAGCAGATTTTCTCAGCAATTTTCGGGTAGTTTTATATGTCTATCAAAGTTTATTGAAAAAAGTTGTAGTTCTGTTAGTGGCGATCGTGGGAGGGATAGTTATCTACCGAAAGTTAATCAGAACAAACATTCTATCTTTCCATCAACCTCAAGTTCATCAGTATCAGCAACGTGAACCCTCTATCCAGATGAGTTGGAAAGTTTTGATCGTTGCGATCCTGGTATTGCGCATCTTGTTTTCTTTCGCCAACTTAGATCAAAAGCCTTACAATGCTGATGAAGTTAGAGGCTTTTATCGAATCGCAGGTTATAACCGAGATCAAATTGTTGAAGAAGTTTTTAATGGAAAGATTATTAGTGCAGAAAAAATTCTCACCTATCAAGTTCCAACATCTGCTAAAGGTTTACCAGACACTATGTCCGCACTAGCAGGTAACTCAGAACACACACCTCTCTACTACCTCCTATCTCGTTTTGTAATATCAACCTTCAAAACTCCTTTTGCTGCCAGAGTTTTATCTGTAATCCTTGGATTTGCTTGTTTGCCTGCTGTTTATTGGCTTTGCTATGAGCTTTTCGGTTCGCGATCAGTAGGGTGGATGGCAGTTGGACTAATTAGTGTTTCACCTTATCAAATTCTACTATCTCAAGCTTCCCGTCAGTATAGTCTTTTTGGACTTGCTACTTTAATCTGTACTATAGCACTTCTGCGTGCTATGAGGAAAAATGATAAACTAAGTTGGGTAATTTGCACACTGACTTTCATCGTCGGTCTCTATTCACACCTGTTTTTTGTATTTGTTGCTTTTGGTTACTGCTTGTATCTACTTTCCCTTGGCCTCAAGGAAATTCGAGCCTACTTAGTTCCCTTTATTGTCAGTCTGTCAGTTGCTTTTGCTGCATTTCTCCCTTGGATAATTGTGATTTTGACAAGTATTGATGAAATTCAAGAAAAGACACAATGGGTAAGTAGTCGAAACTCTAATATTTCTATTCTGATCAAAGGTTTGCTCAATAGCTTAGGTGATTCCTTTTTAAATTGGAATAATTCTGTTCCTAAAATAGAGTCTTATTTCGGTTATTTAATCTTTGGTCTGGTTGTTATCTCTTTATACTTTCTGATTCGATTTACACCCAGAAAAGTTTGGTCATTAGTAGTGATATCAATTGCACTGACACCTCTAGTTCTAGTAACTGCCGATCTAATTTTTGGTGGTGGGCGCTCTCTGCAATCTAGATATCTACTTCCTTCTATATTATTTATGCAAATTTCTGTAGCCTATTTCTTGGCTAAGTGTATGATATTTACATTCCCCGCTTGGGAAAAATTCTTGTGGAGATCTGCATATCTAGCAATGGTTTTCGTTGGAATTATCTCTGCCATTGCGATCACCAAAACACCAGGTTGGGATTACCTAGAACAAGGCAAAACAGCAAATGCTTTAAATATAGAGATGGCTCCACTGATTAATGTCGCCAATCATCCAATTGTTATTAGTCAAGCTAGCCACAGTTTCGTCCTAGGTCTGAGTCATTTGGTAAATAAAGACGTTGAGTTCCAACTCGTAAATGATCTTGAGGCAACTGAATTTTCCACTTATTTTAATATACCGGAACTAGCGGAAAAATATGAAGAAGTATTCATCTACTTTCCAGATCAGCAGTTCAAATCCTTTGTAGAAAATCAACGAGGAGTTGAGCTAGAGCCAGTATTTGATACTAAGTTATATCGCCTTTGAACAATCAGCAATCAGCAGTCAGCATTTACTCATATCATGTCTGGTAGCATCGGAGCGTGTATAGAAACCTAACCGTATCTTTGCACGCGGTTCTATAAAATTAAAGTGACAATAGGAGAAAACCTTCTGCCTTCTGCCTTCGTGCCACCAAAATCTAATTATTCAACCGGATATGATACAGCATATTTCCGGTAAATGAGGTACAAGATAAATTTTGGAAACATTGTAGTGCGGGCATCTTGCCCGTATGGGAGTGTTCCTCATGCCTGGTGAAATCCGCTTTATTACCTAAAGAAACCTGGTTTCTAGGATAAATCTTTGTTTTGAGCAATAGACGTCCACGAGAAACCAGGTTTCTGGGTTCACATGGCTTTAGTTCTGATTTATCTGACACGAGCCGGATGCACGGTTCCCAAAAAATCGGACTGAATAAAAAAAATCAAAAAACCATAGGGATTTTAGCCCAATACCCAGAAACCCGGTTTCTTGAAGAAACCGGGTTTCTGAATCTCGATGTTCAAATTAATGAAAACTTCTATAACTGTTGATAATCCCCATTTCTCCTAACTCCTGACTCCTTCCCTCTACTAAAAGACTTTTACGGTTCCCGATAAATCAGCAAGCCCTAAATATATGTAATTAATCAGGACTTACGCAAAGGCACTATCTATCTATAGAGTTTTGGTGCGTTACGCGAGCGCTTTCACACCCTACCAATAGCGGTCATGTGTAAGTCCTATAATATTCTACAACTACTTAAGACAAAATGACCAATGGATCGTATAGTATAATTATGGACAACCTCCTAAAAAAAATATGAAAGAAATTACAATCTTAGGATCTACAGGGTCCATTGGTACTCAAACCTTAGACATTGTAACTCACAACCCAGACAAATTTAGAGTTGTGGGGTTAGCAGCCGGAAGTAACGTAGAAATATTAGCCCGACAGGTCAGAGAATTTCACCCTCAAATTGTTGCTATTAACAATGAGTCCAAATTTACCGAACTCCAAGAGGCCATTGCCGACCTAGAACCTCAACCTATATTGCTTGCTGGCCAGGATGGTGTGACAGAAGTAGCCAGATATGGTAAATCAGAAGCAGTCGTCACAGGTATTGTTGGTTGTGCTGGTTTATTACCAACTATTGCTGCTATTGAAGCAGGTAAAGATATTGCTTTAGCAAATAAAGAAACACTTATTGCCGCAGGTCCAGTTGTTAATCCTTTAATTAAAAAACATGGAGTCAAATTATTACCAGCAGACTCAGAACATTCAGCAATTTTTCAATGTCTTCAAGGGATACCTAAAGGGGGTCTACGCAGAATAATTTTAACTGCCTCTGGTGGTGCTTTTAGAGATTGGCCGATTGAGACATTATCAAAAGTCAAAGTGGCAGATGCTATTAAACATCCTAACTGGTCAATGGGTAGAAAAATTACTGTTGATTCTGCCACAATGATGAATAAAGGTTTGGAAGTTATTGAAGCTCATTATTTGTTTGGGTTGGATTATGACAATATTGATATTGTGGTTCATCCTCAGAGTATAATTCACTCCTTAATTGAGTTACAAGATACTTCTGTTTTAGCTCAGTTGGGTTGGCCGGATATGCGTTTACCTCTACTTTACGCTTTATCTTGGCCGGAAAGAATCTATACTGATTGGGCACAGTTAGATTTAGTTAAAGCTGGAAGTCTGACTTTCAAGGAACCTGATAATTTGAAATATCCTTGCATTCAGTTGGCTTATTCTATGGGTCGTATAGGTGGTTCTATGACTGCAGTTTTGAATGCAACCAATGAACAGGCTGTAGAATTATTTTTGTCAGAAAAAATTCCGTTTTTAGGTATTCCTAAATTAATTGAATATGTATGTGCAAAGCATAATTCAAGTTATCAAAAAAAACCTAGCTTAGATGATATTTTAGCTGCAGACCAATGGGCAAGAAAAGAGGCTTTGGCAGCAATAAGTATTGGAAATAATTCTCTAACAAGTGTCAACTATTCTAGTAAAAATAAATTAAATGGGAAAAAAAATAATTTAGACAGAAGTATTCTAAAATTAACAGAAAATGATCGGATACAATTTAACAATTGTTATCAAAGGGGATTAACTAAATATGAAGCACAAGACTATCAATCAGCTTTAAGAGAGTTTGATCGGGCAATAGAGATAAACCCTGCTCATATAGATGCTTATATTTGCAGAGGTAATGTTAAGGATAAATTAGAAGATTATCAAGGAGCAATTGTTGATTATAATCAGGCAATTCAAATAGATTCAACCAATTCAAAAGCTTATCATAGTCGGGGAAATACACTGCGAAAAATTGGCGACAATTGGGGGGCAATAACTGATTATAATAAAGCAATTAGACTCAACTCTAATTATAAATTTTCCCAGGATTGAAGTAATTATGAAGACCCAGAAACTGTAAAAAATTTACTACAGGAGTAAGCTGATCTGATCTTTAATAAAGAAATAGGAAATAGGGAAAAGGTGGGCGTATTTAGTGAGGTACAAAAATTTAGGTTTAAGAGAATATGAAAAACGCAAGGAAAAGAAAAAAATAAGTAATTGTGCAAAATTATTTGTATATATTTTCGTCTCTAAGTCTGAGGGATTGAGAAGTTAATACACAATTAATTAATTTTGCTTAAGCACTTAAGTGTACCTCACAAAAGAAGTTTGAGAAAAACTATAAGCAAAATATTCCCTTTGTTAATTACACAATATTTTTCGATTTCTTATAGAAAATTTATTACCGAATAATTAATAATTAAATAATTCAGGTTGAAAAACTCCCTTTTCAAGGAAGAAAGCGGTCGTTACGCAGCTTCCCGAAGGGTGAGATGGTGAGGTCTCTCTAAAAATAATTATCAATTATCCATTATCAATTATCCATTAATAAACTATGTATACCACATCCGAAAATACCACCATAGTTATAGTAGCTTTCATTGCTCTTGTAATTTTGGGCTGGGGATACTACAGAGCCAAACCTTATGGTAAAATGGGCGTCTTATCTTGGTTACAATCAGTAGTTTTGATGTTACCTTGGCTACTATTTTTCGCTCTGTTTGCTGCAGGAATTTATCTGAATTTAGTATTGATTTTATTTCTGCTAATACTTTGTACAGGATTGTACATTTATTTAGGAAAGCAATTACGAATAATAGCAGCTCAAGAAGCAAAAAATAAACCGGAAATTGATCCTATTAATAACTATTCAACATCTGATTTAAGTGAAGAAAAAACTCCACTATCAAATCTAGAGGAAACAGAAAACATTGAAGAAATTCCCGAATTTCTTCCTATTCCTACTCAAGACTTACAAAAAATAAAAGACATTTTTGGTATTGATACCTTTTTTGCCACAGAAACTATCCCTTATCAAGAAGGAGCTATTTTCAAAGGAAATTTACGAGGAGCTTCAGAACAAGTTCATACTAAATTATCAGCAAAATTGGCAGAAAAACTAGGCGATCGCTACCGACTATTTTTATTAGAAAGTCCAGAAGCTAAACCAGTAGTAATTATTTTACCAAGTAAAAATGACCCTCAACCTGCTACCACATCACAAAAAATTCTGGCAGTTCTTCTCTTACTAGGAACTATTGCTACCAGTTTTGAAGCAGGAGGATTATTATTAGGGTTCGACTTTTTTAATCAACCCATAAAATATCAGGAAGCATTACCTATTGTTATTGGTTTGTGGATAGTTTTGATAGGTCACGAAATAGCTCACCAAGTTTTGGCAAAACGTCATAATGTTAGCTTTAGTTGGCCGTTTTTTCTTCCTGCTTGGCAAATTGGCAGTTTTGGTTCTGTTAACCGTTTTGAGTCAATCATTCCTAACCGAAAAGTTCTGTTTGATGTCGCTTTTGCCGGACCTGCTGTGGGAGGTATAATTTCTTTGGCAATGTTATTAGGGGGTTTATTGCTTTCCCATGAAGGCAGTTTGTTTCAAATGCCATCAGAATTTTTTAGAGCTTCTGTTTTAGTGGGAACTTTAGCACGGGTGATTTTAGGTCCAGCAGTACATCAAAATATAGTAGATGTTCACCCACTAGCAATAATGGGTTGGTTGGGTTTGCTCATTACAGCAATTAATCTAATGCCAGCGGGTCAGTTAGATGGTGGTAGAATTATACAAGCAATTTATGGTCGGAAAGTTGCAGGTAGAGCAACATTATTGACTTTTGTAGTCTTGGCGATCGCTTCTTTTGTTAATCCTTTAGCGTTTTATTGGGGAATTATTATTCTGGTATTACAACGAAATTTAGAACGCCCTTGTTTAAATGAATTAACTGAACCTGATGATGCTCGTGCTGCTTTATGTTTGTTAGCTTTGTTTTTAGCGATCGCTACTTTGTTTCCTCTAACTCCAGGTTTAGCTGGTAGGTTGGGTATTGGTGGTTAGCGGGAAAAAATCACTTAATTGAGAACTTACGCAACGACCCTAGATATAGTGCTTAAAACTGTTGCGCAATAGTTTTTAAATCTATATATAGGGTTTGCTGATTTATCGGGAACCGTAAAAATCTTTTAGTAGTGGGGAGGAGCTAGAATCCAGAATCCAGAATCTAGGAGGAATGGGAATCATAGAAGAAGTAGCCAGAAGAATTTTCTCTTTATTTTCTACCCCCTTTCTTGCCCAAAATCCTAGATTTTTGATTGATCAGGAACCGTACTGGAATCACCCAAAAGCTGGTACTTTATTAGTATCTGCAAAGGCTGAAATCTTTACCAGCAAACACTTTTATATTTCCATACGCCAGCCCTATATAGTACCTTAGTACCTTTGCACGAGTCTTGTTAATTGACATTACGTCACAAAGCGTTATTATATGATAGTTACTTCAATTAATGACGTGGTGAAATTTGTCAAACCAAGAGAAGCTGCTGAAATATGAGGAGTGGATGTACGTACTTTGGTTAGATGGGAACAAAATGGAGAAATAAATGCCATTAAAACACCATCAGGACAAAGGCGCTATGATATTGACTCCTATATCAAAAAAACACCGATAACTAACAGAAAAACCGTTCTATACTGTCGTGTGTCAAGCAATGCTCAAAAATCAGACTTAAATAAGCAAGTAGCAGAACTTCAAAGTTTATACCCTAATGCTGAAACTATTAAAGAAATAGGAGGTGGTTTAAATTTTAAGCGCCAAAAACTGTTGAACCTGTTGTCTCAAATCTTAAAAGGAGAAGTGCAGCGAGTTATAGTTGCCCATAAGGATAGATTAGCTAGATTTGGGTTTGACTTATTCAATTGGATTTGTGAACAAAATAACTGTGATTTAATAGTTTTGAACACGAAAGGTTTATCTCCAGAATCCGAAATTATTGAGGATATTTTGGCTATATTGCATTACTTTTCTAGCAGAGTTTCTGCCTTGAGAAAATACAAAACTCAAATTAAAAATGACCCAGAAATATCCACAAATTACTCAGAACTAAACTAAGAACTTATAATTGCTAGAAGTCTCGATTGTTAAATGGCTATATTTGTGTATGGAGGCTTCTTGCCTGTTCCTGATATTTTTGGACGGGCAGGATGCCCATCCCACTTATATTTATTCCTTAATACATAAGTTTATTCGGTTTCATTTTCTGATTCAATTTCTGAGTTGATTTCCCAATCAGAATCATCTAAATTTTTATCTACATCAGGAATATTTTCTGATTCAATTTCTGAGTTGATTTCCCAATCAGAATCATCTAAATTTTTATCTACATCAGGGATATTTTCTGATTCAATCTCTGAGTTGATTTCCCAATCAGAATCATCTAAATTTTTATCTACATCAGGGATATTTTCTGATTCAATTTCTAGATTAATTACCGTTTCAGAATCATCATTTTCGTCAGTTATAAATTCAGTTACAGTAACTGACTCTACTTCAGAAGTTACTTCAGGTTGCGGTTCCTCGTAGATATATTCCGGGTCAACAATACTAAATGCTTCCTGGAGTGAAATTTCTCCTCGAATTATTTTACTGAAATTATCTTCCTTACCTGGTTCGTAAGTAATCAAATGAGTAGTATTATTATAAACATTATTAAATGGATTACCAAATTCATCAATATACTCCAACTTTATCCAATTTTTTCCTGGATCAAATCCTTGTAAATATATTGATTCCCATCGATCAGTAATGAAACTGCTTCCATTAACAGTAATACGAATCCGCCAATCATCTATCTCATCTTCTATATCTGCTTGTGCTATCAAATGTGAAGGTATATTATTAAGATAGTAGTCAACCATAATAGGTTCCGCACCATAGCTACCTACCGGACTATTATAAGTTAACAATGGTAAGTCAGGAGTAGGATTATTATTTGGGGTCTTAGTAAAAACGTGAAATGTAGTTTGAGCGTAAGCACCTTGATTCTTAAAACTTTCATCCCACGGACTACAGGCAAAAACCCTGAGAGTATGAGTACCTGCTTCTAAATCTGATAGTACAATAGATTCACTTAGGTTATAGATTTTTGTGTAATGTTGATCGTCTAAGATTACTTCTAAATAAGGTCCTAAGTCTAGATCAGACTTAAATATAGGTAAATCTTGAACCTCAAGTTCCAGAGGAATATCATTGTCTTCAAATATTTGATCTGGTTGCGGGTTTTGTATTTTGATTTGAGGTTGGTATTTGTCTATTGCTTGACGTAATAATTGAATTATTTCTGGTGGGGAAACTTCAGATATTTTAGGTGGAGAAATGGCTTCAGATTTCTGAAGACCAATTTTCGGTAATTCTCGGAGGCGATCGCTACAACCGACTAAACCAGATATTAAAACTACTGTAATTAGGAATGCGATAATTTTTCTCAGATATATTCTTTGCAAATTTATGCCAAACACTTTCGGTACTCCTATAAATTGAGAGTTAACATTGATTTTTTTCTATAGTCAATGATAATTTTATCTGTAAAGTTTTGACACTAACTCTTAATCTTTCTGCAAATTCCTGATTGTTTCATATCTTAGACAGTTTGTATATATTTTTCTAGGATAGTCTATATTTTTGACCTTTAGCTAACAACAGTCAATTAACTAACGCCAACATTGTTATTATGAATATAGGTTTGTAACTTTACCAGGAAATATAGTCTCACAAATAATATCATGTCCGGATCATCAGTGAGCAAGAAACCTTTTCCCTCTTCATTTTCCCCTTAAAGCTTTGTTTTTCCTTTGTCTTCTGCTTTCTGACCTCTGCTTTTTACCTTCTGCCCTCTGCAACTTTGAGTTTTGTAAAATTTTAGGGGATATATCTTGACTTTTTTTCCTTGCTGTGAGCTATAAACAATAATTTATTAATTATTTATCAAGAAATTTTAATAATTGTAAACATAGAACTTAAACTTCTGAACCAAGTCTATAATCACCTAAAGAACGTCGCATTTACAGTGAATTGGTAAAACCAATGTCTATGTACCTGTGATATTTATGCCAAAATACTATATAGTATTGGCAGAAACAAAGAGTGTGGTGTTGCACTCTAGCAAAAAGCAGTTAAAAGCTGCAAATATGCAAAAGATATTGATAATTCTTTACAACTTTTATCAGTGTCTACAACATCAATAATTTAGTTAGTTGTCTTTGGGAGAGGAGAGTCTTCATGACCATAAGTCCTCCAGAGCGCGAGGCAAAGGTAAGAGTAACCGTTGATACTGACCCCGTACCTACTTCCTTTGAAAAGTTTGGTAAGCCTGGTCACTTCAGTCGTACTCTTTCCAGAGGTCCAAAAACCACCACCTGGATTTGGAACCTCCATTCTAGCGCTCACGACTTTGATAGTCACACTTCTGATTTAGAAGATGTATCGCGCAAAATCTTCAGCGCACACTTCGGCCACCTGGCCGTAATCTTTATCTGGTTGAGTGGCGCATATTTTCATGGCGCTAAATTTTCCAACTATGAAGCTTGGTTAACAGACCCTACAGGAATTAAACCAAGTGCGCAAGTTGTTTGGCCAATTGTTGGCCAAGGAATTTTAAATGGTGATGTGGGTGGTGGTTTCCATGGTATCCAAATCACCTCTGGATTATTCCAATTATGGCGTGCTTCTGGGATCACCAATGAGTACCAACTATACTGCACAGCGATCGGTGCCTTAGTAATGGCTGCCTTAATGATGTTTGCAGGTTGGTTCCATTACCACAAGAAAGCACCTAAGTTGGAATGGTTCCAGAACGTAGAATCAATGATGAACCACCACTTAGCAGGCTTACTAGGTTTAGGTTGCTTATCTTGGGCGGGTCACCAGATTCACGTTTCTCTGCCTATTAACAAGTTGTTAGATTCTGGGGTAGCACCAGCGGATATTCCTCTACCCCATGAATTTCTCTTTGATAAGAGCTTTATGGCAGAGTTATACCCTAGTTTTGCTAAAGGTTTAACTCCATTCTTTACATTAAATTGGGGAGAATACGCTGACTTCCTAACCTTTAAAGGTGGTTTAAATCCTGTAACAGGTGGCCTATGGTTATCTGATACAGCTCACCATCACTTAGCATTAGCGGTATTATTCATCGTTGCTGGCCACATGTACCGGACAAACTGGGGCATTGGTCACAGCATGAAAGAGATCTTAGAAGCTCATAAAGATCCACTCCTCATCGGTGGTGAAGGTCATAAAGGTCTATATGAAGCTTTAACAACTTCCTGGCACGCTCAGTTAGCAATTAACTTGGCTATGTTAGGTTCTCTAAGCATCATTGTGGCGCATCACATGTATGCAATGCCACCATATCCCTATATTGCTACTGACTACCCAACTCAATTATCCCTATTCACACACCATGTATGGATTGGAGGATTCTTGATTGTGGGAGCAGGATCCCATGGAGCTATTTTCATGGTGCGGGATTACGATCCAGCCAAGAATGTTAACAACGTTCTGGATAGAGTCATTCGTCACCGGGATGCAATTATCTCTCACTTGAACTGGGTTTGTATTTTCCTAGGTTTCCATAGCTTTGGTTTATACGTCCACAACGATACAATGAGAGCTTTTGGTCGTCCCCAAGATATGTTCTCTGATAGTGCTATTCAGTTACAGCCAATATTTGCTCAGTGGGTACAAAATATTCATGCTTTGGCTCCTGGCAATACTGCTCCTAATGCGTTAGCATCAGTGAGTCCAGCTTTTGGTGGGGATTTAGTAGCAGTAGGTGGGAAAGTGGCAATGATGCCAATCACATTGGGTACAGCGGACTTCATGGTTCACCATATCCATGCTTTTACTATCCACGTTACAGTTCTAATCTTACTCAAAGGTGTACTGTTTGCTCGTAACTCTCGTCTGATTCCAGATAAGAGTCAGTTGGGCTTTGCTTTCCCTTGCGACGGTCCTGGTCGTGGTGGTACTTGTCAAGTTTCCGGTTGGGACCATGTGTTCTTAGGTCTTTTCTGGATGTACAATTCTCTGTCAATTGTAATTTTCCACTTTAGCTGGAAAATGCAGTCAGATGTTTGGGGAACAGTAGACCCAGATGGTACAGTAAGTCATATTACCTACGGTAACTTCGCTGAAAGTGCAATAACAATCAATGGTTGGTTGCGTGATTTCTTGTGGGCACAAGCATCAAACGTAATTACATCCTACGGTTCAGAATTGTCTGCTTATGGTTTATTGTTCTTAGGCGCACACTTTGTCTGGGCATTTAGCTTAATGTTCTTGTTTAGTGGTCGTGGCTACTGGCAAGAGTTGATCGAGTCTATTGTTTGGGCTCATAATAAGTTAAAGGTTGCTCCAGCAATTCAGCCTCGTGCTTTAAGCATCACCCAAGGTCGGGCAGTAGGAGTAGCTCACTATCTCCTAGGCGGAATAGCTACAACCTGGGCATTCTTCCTGGCTAGAATAATTTCAGTAGGATAGAATGCAATAGCATTTTTAAGATTCTTCCTTGGGGATTGACTTATCCTCAATCCCCAATTTAATCTAAATTCTCAAAGGCTCGCAAGGCTTAGATATTAAAGATTTATGGCCACAAAATTCCCAAAATTCAGCCAAGACCTGGCACAAGATCCAACCACTCGTCGGATATGGTACGGGATTGCTACAGCCCATGACTTTGAAACCCATGATGGTATGACAGAAGAAAATCTTTACCAAAAGATTTTTGCTTCTCACTTCGGCCATCTAGCAATCATTTTCCTCTGGACTTCTGGTAGCCTGTTCCACGTTGCTTGGCAAGGAAACTTTGAACAGTGGATTAAAGATCCTCTGAATGTACGTCCCATCGCCCATGCGATTTGGGATCCTCAATTTGGTCAAGGTGCAGTAGATGCCTTTACCCAAGCTGGAGCTTCTAATCCAGTAGATATAGCATATTCTGGTGTGTACCATTGGTGGTACACCATCGGCATGAGAACAAACGGAGACTTGTATCAGGGTTCCATCTTCCTCCTGATCTTGGCATCCATCATGCTGTTCGCTGGTTGGTTACACCTCCAGCCCAGTTTCCGTCCGAGCCTAGCCTGGTTCAAAAACGCTGAATCCCGCTTAAATCACCATTTAGCAGGTTTATTCGGTGTTAGTTCCTTAGCTTGGACTGGTCACTTAGTTCACGTTGCAATTCCTGAATCTCGCGGACAGCACGTTGGTTGGGATAACTTCCTCACAACTATGCCTCATCCCGCAGGTTTAGGCCCGTTCTTCTCAGGAAATTGGGGCGTTTATGCTCAAAATCCTGACACTGTTAATCATGTGTTTGGTACTTCCGAAGGTGCGGGGACTGCAATTTTAACTTTCTTGGGTGGTTTCCATCCTCAAACTGAGTCCTTGTGGTTGACTGATATGGCTCATCACCACTTGGCGATCGCAGTTATATTCATTATTGCTGGTCACATGTACCGCACTAACTTTGGTATTGGTCACAGTATCAAAGAAATGCTTGATTCTAAAGCTGGTTTAGTTGGTGGTAAGAGTGAAGGTCAGTTCAACTTGCCTCACCAAGGTTTGTATGAAACTCTCAACAACTCTCTACACTTCCAGTTAGCTTTAGCTCTAGCTTGTTTAGGTGTAATTACTTCCTTGGTAGCACAGCATATGTATGCTTTGCCTCCTTATGCTTTCATGTCAAGGGATTACACGACAATGGCTGCGCTTTACACCCACCACCAGTATATTGCTGGTTTCATCATGGTAGGTGCTTTTGCTCACGGTGCAATTTTCCTAGTAAGGGATTATGATCCAGAGCAAAACAAAGGTAACGTATTGGATCGTGTATTAAATCATAAAGAAGCTATCATCTCTCACTTGAGCTGGGTTTCTTTATTCTTAGGCTTCCACACTCTAGGTCTTTATGTACACAACGATGTAGTGGTTGCTTTTGGCACTCCTGAAAAGCAAATCTTGATTGAGCCAGTATTTGCTCAGTTCATTCAAGCTGCTTCCGGGAAGGCTTTATACGGAATGGATGTTTTATTATCTAACTCTGATAGTATTGCTTCCACTGCTGGTGCTGTATGGTTACCAAATTGGTTAGAAGCTATCAATAGTGGTACTAATTCTCTGTTCTTAAGCATTGGACCTGGAGATTTCTTGGTTCACCATGCGATCGCTCTAGGTTTGCATACAACTACTTTAATTTTGGTTAAAGGTGCGTTGGATGCTCGTGGTTCTAAGTTAATGCCAGACAAGAAAGACTTCGGTTACGCATTCCCTTGCGATGGCCCTGGTCGTGGCGGTACTTGCGATATCTCTGCTTGGGACTCTTTCTACCTATCTATGTTCTGGATGTTAAACACCATTGGTTGGGTAACATTCTACTGGCACTGGAAGAATTTGTCTGTATGGCAAGATAATTTAGCTCAGTTCAATCAATCTTCTACTTATTTGATGGGTTGGTTGCGTGATTATCTGTGGTTGAACTCTTCCCAGTTAATTAACGGTTATAATCCTTATGGAACTAATAACTTGTCTGTTTGGGCATGGATGTTCTTACTTGGACACCTTGTTTGGGCAACTGGTTTCATGTTCCTCATCTCTTGGCGTGGTTATTGGCAAGAGTTGATTGAAACTATTGTTTGGGCACATGAGCGTACTCCTCTAGCTAACTTGGTTCGCTGGAAGGATAAGCCTGTTGCTCTTTCTATTGTTCAAGCTCGTGTTGTTGGTTTAGCTCACTTCACTGCGGGTTATGTTATAACTTACGCTGCATTCTTGATAGCTTCTACTGCTGGTAAGTTCGGTTAGTTTTTAGAGATTAGCTGAACTCTGGTTTAGTAGATTAATTAAGTTAAACCTCCTACCTTTTTTGGTGGAGGTTTTTTTGCGTTATGACTGGGAGCATCGGGCAGACAGAGATTTGCCCACGGATCTACAGATTAACTGATGGGATGAGTTGACAGTCTTTGGTTTTACAGTTTATAGCGGTTTTCACAAAGGTAGACTACAGACAAAATATAAATATTTTTGAAGTTTAATAATTACAGATATGATAGCTGTATTCTATGTTAATGAAAACCGCTATAAGCTTTGGATAACTATAAATATTGCGATCGCCTTTTTTTAGTTATAAAGTTAGTAATGTTGTACAAAATATAGAAAAAGATGAGTTATTTCAGAAATTAATCTGATCATTGGTTGGACACAGAAAAAACAAGATTAGAAAGAGAAAGATGGAACTCAGAAAGTGAAAACATATACGATCTGGAGGATCGATTGAGTGATATCAAAGAAGAGATTAACAGACGTGCAAGAGAACAAGAAACAAGGGAAAAAAGGGTTGATAGAGGAAAAAGCACCAAGACTGAAAATAAAGGGGGATATTCGGGATGTTTATGGTTAATAATATTTATTCTAGTTTGGTTTGTTTACTCTCTTTTCCATCAAGAAAAACCACGAACTTTAGTAAGCAAAGATGGAGACCTGAAGATTAAACATTTACTTTCCTATCAAGAAGCTTGCGAAACAGGACAAGCAAGAAGTTCTTATAAAACTAAAAAAGGACTCGAAGGCGAATTATATCCTACTAAGTGTAATCAAGAACTGGGTAACGTTGAAGAATATTCATTTCTTGATAATAGGGACGATAATAGATGTCAAGGAATCGCAAAAATTAGCACTGTTGAAGGAAAGATTTTTACATACTGGAGAGTTGATAAAAAAGTTCCAGGTTATATTTATGAAACTGTTGGAGAAACATATAATGTAGAAATGAATTAGTTTAAAAAAAGCTATTTCATATTAGAACTTGCTTTTGGACTACGAATATAAAACTTTATGTTGAAAACTTCTACAATACTTTTTAGATAGATGACTTTAAAACCTTGTAGGGACGTTCTATGGAACGTCTTTATTTATTCTTTGTTTCTTTTTCTTTCTATGAGAAAATAACCTTCTTTTTTATAAGCAAAGAATCTTCTGCCGATGAAAATTTATTATCATTGTTTCATGGGCGTTGGTAGTTGGATGATTTTTTACTAAGGATGATACTTATTATTTGCTCTAGTTAAGTATTTTATAAGTATTAGAAACAAATTACTCAAGTTTATCTCTTGATTTAGCAACGCCCTTTCATGTGCAGCTCCACTAAATCTATATTTATAAATTATCATGTCAACTTCTACCGAAAATCTCTACAATTTTGTCATTTTCTGTCAACAACACATCACTGGAGATGAAAAAGGGGAGGCACAAATATTTTTAGACCGTTTTTTTCAAGCTTTCGGACAT
>NZ_JAYKGW010000180.1:0-9159 GCF_035285525.1 Okeania sp.
ATCCATTTTTTAGCATTCAGTTTATCAAGTTTATTTACAAAAAAGGATTAATTTTTTATGATTATCAACAAAATAAATGGTTGTTTGATTTATCAGAAATAAAAATTTTGGCAGGGAGTGGGGATGTAGTTGAATTGATGGCTACTGAAATTAAAAAATTACCATTAGAAACTCAAGAATTATTAAAATTAGCAGCTTGTATTAGTAATAATTTTGACTTAGAAACTCTCTCAATCGTATATGAAAAATCCCTGTCAGAAACGGCTTTGTCTTTGTGGGATGCTTTATCAGAAGAATTGATTTTACCCAGAGATGAAACTTACAAGTTTTATCAGGGAGAACACTATGATAATTTTCCCGAAATAACAAATATAGAAACACCGATTTATCATTTTCTCCACGACCGAGTACAACAGGCAGCTTATAGTCTAATTCCGGAACCAAACAAGCAAGAAACTCATTTAAAAATTGGCAGGTTATTGTTGAAAAATACGGCGGATGAAGAATTAGAAGAAAAAATATTTGAAATTGTGAATCAACTGAATTATGGTGTGGAATTAATTACAGAAAAAGATGCTAGGGAAGAGTTGGCAAGTTTAAATTTAAGGGCAGGAATTAAAGCCAAATTATCGACTGCTTATAAATCAGCAATATCTTATTTACAGACAGGAATAAATTTATTAACTGAAAATAGTTGGCAAACCCAATATCAATTAACATTGGCATTACATGAAGAAGCAGTAGAAACTAACTACTTAAATGGTGACTTTTCAGAAATGGATAAATTAGTTGATTGTGTATTAAAAAAAGCTAATAATCTCTTAGATAAAGTTAAAATCTATGAAATACAAATACAAGCTTGTGTGGCTCAGACTAAACTGCAAGAAGCTTTAACTATTGGCTTATCTGTTTTGTCACTTCTTGGGATTATCTTTCCCGCAAATTTAACTCCATCATATATTCAAGAATGCCTCAAAAAAACTAAAAGAAACTTGAGGGGAAAAAGTATCTCTGAACTAATCAATTTACCATTATTAGAAGACTCAGAAAAATTAGCATCAATCCGGATTTTATCATCACTTTTTTCGATCACATTTGTTTACAAGCCAGAGTTATTTCCCCTAATTATATCTGCACAAATCAATTTATCTTTACAGTCAGGAACATCTCCATTCTTTGCTTTTGCTTGTTCCAACTATGGTATGATTTTATGTGCTGTAGAACAAGATATTGATACTGGATATCAGTTTGGTAGACTTGCTTGTGAACTATTAGAAAAATTTAACAGTAAAGACCAAAAAAGCAAAGTATTTCAAAGTGTTTACAATGGCATAGAACATTGGAAAATCCATGTCCGTGAAACTTTTCCTTATATACTTGAAGGTTATAAAACTGGTTTAGAAACCGGAGATTTAGAGTTCGCTAGTTATTGTATTCATCATTACTGTTGTTACTCTTACTTGTTAGGTATATCCCTTAATGAACTAGAGTCAGAAATAGAAAATTATAGCACTTCTCTCGGAGAAATTAAACAAGAAAATGCCTACTATTATAATCAGGTTGTTCATCAAGCTGTGATAAATTTACTTGAGGCTGTAGAAAATCCTGAGTTATTATCAGGTAGTGCTTTTGATGAAAAAAAATTGATTTCTTTTTATGAAAATATTAATGATAACTATGGTTTATTTCAAATCTATTTTCATAAATTAATTCTCTCTTATTTATTGGGAAATTTTCAGCATTCAAAGGATTATGTGGCACAAATAGAAAAATATCTTAACGGCGGTGTTGTCGGATTATTTTATTTTCCAGTATATCACTTTTATAGTTCACTAGCTCTACTAGCTTTTTACTCTAATTCAACAGTTGCAGAACCAGATAAAATACTAGAAAAAGTAACAGCTTATGGCGAAAAAATGAAATTCTGGGCACAACACGCACCCACAAATTATTCCCACAAATACTATTTAATAGAAGCAGAAAAACAAAGAATATTAGGAAATAAAATAGCAGCTATCGAAGCTTACGAACAAGCGATCGCTCTCGCTACAGAAAATCAATATATTCAAGAAGCAGCTTTAGCAAATGAACTCTGCGCCAAATTTTATCTAGACTGGGGAAAAACCAAAATTGCTCAGACCTACATGATCGAAGCATACTATGGATATAATAATTGGGGAGCGCTAGCTAAAGTAAGAGACTTAGAAAAACGATATCCACAACTACTAACCACAGTGTTAGTTTTCTCTCCTGAAAAAAACAACCTCATCAACAGTATTAACTACACCCAGAACTCTCGATCTAATAGAGAAAGTATCTTCGATCTAGGAACTGTACTCAAAGTTTCTCAAACTTTGTCTGGAGAAGTGAAACTAGAAAATTTGCTCTCAACCTTAATTCAACTAATGATGGAAAATACGGGGGCGCAAAAATGCGCTCTGATTCTCCTCCAAGAGCAACAGTTAATACTTGAAGCAATGACTTATGTTGTAGATACAGCTATCCCTAGCGATCATAACCAATATCTCCAAAATTTCGAGCTACCCCAAATACCGGTTTCCGTAAGTCAAGAGTTACCCCAAGCATTAATTAATTATGTTTGGCGAACTGAAAAATTTCAGGTATTTAATGATGCTACTACAGAAGCAACATGGATAAATGACGCTTATTTGGAACGACAGCAACCTAAGTCTATATTATGTACTCCAATTATTAAACAAGGTAAACTTATAGGGATTATTTACTTAGAAAACAATTTAACAACAGGTGCATTTACTGCTGAAAGATTAGAGCTATTAGAAATGATTACTACCCAAGCAGCTATTTCTCTAGAAAATGCTTTTCTTTACGATACTTTAGAAAAAAATGTTCAAGAATTAAACGAAAAAAATCAACGTATAAATAAAACGTTGGAAAAATTAAAACGTACTCAAGCTCAACTAATTCAAACCGAAAAAATGTCATCTTTAGGGCAGTTAGTTGCTGGAGTTGCTCACGAAATTAATAATCCAGTTAGCTTTATTTATGGCAATATAGATTATGCTCAAGAATATACTAAATACTTATTAGATATAATTTCAATATATCAAAAAAAGTATCGCGAACCTATGGATGAAATTAGAGATATTTTGGGAAATATGGAACTAGATTTTTTACTTAAAGATTTGCCCAAAATATTAACCTCTATGAAAGTAGGAGCTGAACGAATTAAAGAAATTGTCAAATCTCTACGGAACTTTTCTCGTCTGGATGAAGCTAAAGTTAAAAATATAGATATACATGAAGGAATAGATTCTACTTTAATGATTGTCCAAAGTAATCTCAAAGCTAAACCCTATGAATCGGAAATTAAAGTTATTAAAAATTACGGTCAATTACCTGAAGTTAGATGTTATCCGGGAGAGCTTAATCAGGTATTTATGAATATTATTGGTAATGCTATTGATGCACTAGAACCCATAAGAAAATCATCAAACAATTTGTCTCCTAAAATTACTATTACTACAGAAATAGAAGTTAAAAATAAAGTCATAATTCGGATTGCTGATAATGGTATAGGTATGACTGAGGAGGTACAAAAGCGCATATTTGACCCTTTTTATACCACAAAACCAGTGGGAAAAGGAACAGGGTTAGGTTTAGCAATTAGCTATCAAATTGTTCTAGAACATCATAAGGGAAATTTAGAATGTATTTCTGCTCCCGGTGCAGGTTCAGAATTTATAATTTCAATTCCTTTTTGAAGGAAGAGGTGTAAGCATTCAGCTATTAGCTGTCAGATATTCCTGCGGAATGCACTTCCATTCAGCAAACCCTATCTAAACTTTAAAGCTATTTTAAAGTTTAGATAGTCAGATTCAATTTCTGAGTTGGTTTATCTGCTTTTCCTGTGCTAAAAAAGTAGAATCAAGAAAGAGAAATTATTACTAACTATGAAAATTTTAGTATTAAATGCAGGTTCTAGTTCCCAGAAAAGTTGTTTGTATGAAATTACTACACAAAACTTACCAGAAAATCCACCAAAACCAATTTGGGAAGCAACCATTGACTGGACTGCTAATCAGAACTATGGCATCCTAGAAATAGAAGCAAACGGAGTTAAAAAAGACTTCAAACTTAACCCCGAAAAACGCCAAGAAGGTATTTCTAAAATGCTAGAAACTCTCAGTCAAGGTGAAACAAAAGTAATCGAAAAATTATCCGATATAAATGTCGTTGGTCATCGAGTAGTTCATGGCGGTTCAGAATATTCAGAAGCAACCTTCGTTACCGATAAAGTCAAAACAATAATTAAAAATCTTATCCCTCTAGCACCTAATCATAATCCTCATCATTTAGAAGGAATAGAAGCTATTAAAAAAATCTTAGGAGATGTTCCTCAAATAGCAGTATTTGATACAGCATTTCATAGTCAAATGCCAAAAGAAGCTGCCGTTTATCCAATTCCTTATCAATGGTTTCAAAAAGGAATTAGACGGTACGGTTTTCATGGAACAAGTCATAAATATTGTTCTCAAAAAGCAGCCCAAATATTAAATAAACCATTGGCATCTTTACGCATAATTAGTTGTCATTTAGGTAATGGTGCTTCCTTAACAGCAATCCGAAATGGAATTAGTATTAATACTACTATGGGATTCACTCCATTGGAAGGATTAATGATGGGAACTCGCAGCGGTTCAATTGATTCAGCAATTCTTATTTATTTGATGCAAGAATATAATTTTGATGCCGAAAAATTGAATAAAATGCTGAATCAAGAATCAGGTTTAAAAGGAATTTATGGTAAATCAGGAGATATGCGTTATATCATTAATGCTATGGAACAAGGAGACGAACTTGCTCAATTAGCATTTGATATTTATATTCATAAACTTCGTTGTTGTTTAGGAGAAATGTTAGCTTCTATTGGTGGTTTAGATGTCTTAGTATTTACTGCTGGAATCGGAGAAAATTCCGCAATTATTAGAGAAAAAACTTGTGTAAATTTGGAATTTTTAGGATTAAAAATTGACCATAAAAAAAATACTAAACCTACTATGAATACTGATATTTCTGCCTCAGATAGCCAAATACCAATTTTAGTAATACATACACAAGAAGATTGGGCGATCGCTTGTGAATGTTGGCAGAAAATTAGTCAAAAAAAGTCCTGAAAAAGTTATATGATTTTTTAAATGTTTATTACACAGAATTTACCCAAAGAAACCCGGTTTTTACAAGAAACCGGGTTTCTAGGTTCCCCCTCTGTAAGTTTTGTAAGTATTAAAATTTTTACTTTTCAATTTAGACTTTTAGATTATTCAGATAAGGTGGATTAATAGAGTAAAATCACGATTATGTACAATGAAGACCTTAACCTACAAAATATTCAGCCAACCGGAGAAAGTCCTCTGGACTATATAGGAGAAGAACCTCCAAAACCAGACCCAGAGGAAATGTTACCATTACTAACATCCTCAGAGCCTTCCCAACGAATGATGGCCGCGCGAGCTTTCTGTGAACTTCAGGACGAACGGGCAATCCCCCCATTAATTAAACTTTTGCAAGATGATTGTCCATTGATACGAGTAAGTGCTGCTTATGCTTTAGGCCGTAATCCTAGTCCAGATGCTGTGGAACCTTTAATTAAACAGTTAAGTCTTGACTTTAATGGCTATGTTCGTAAAGGTATAGTTTGGGCCTTGGGTAATTGTCGCGATCGCCGTTCTCTAGAACCTTTAGTAGATGCTCTCCGGACAGATATTCCTGCTGTCCGCTTATGGTCTGCTAGTTCTTTAGGACAAATGGCCAAAGTAAGTTACGAGGTTGTGGTAGGGGGAATACCACCATTGATTGAAGGGTTGAGACGAGACTCAATGATTGTAGTCCGCAGTAACTGTGCATGGGCCATTGGTCAGTTGTGTCGAGAATTACCTTCTAATATTGTTTATGCTGGTGCAATTGATGCTTTGATTGAGGCATTGGAGGAAGATGAGGATATGGGGGTACGGGAAGATGCGAAGTCTTCTTTGTTACGAGTGGGAGACCCCAGGGGATTACAAGTTATTGAAGATTTAGCAATGGATAATTAATAATTAATAATGGATAATTACCTTTCTATGCTTTACTAAATCATTAATTAGGGTTTGCTGAAAAAGTCTTTTAGTGGTGGGGAGGAGCCAGAATCGAGCAATCCGGCAATTCAGGAGGAATGGGAATCATAGAAGAAGTAGCCAGAAGAATTTTCAGAGTAATTTTCTACCCCTCGAAATGCCCAAAATCCTTGATTTTTTAACGTGAGACATCTAAAAACTAACACTTTATCAGTACCTGAAAAGTCTCAAACCTTTACCTATAAAAACTTTGAGATTTATTCAGCAAGCCCTAATTAATTAATGATTCGATAAACAACAATCTTGCCACTTTTTCAAAATAGACAATAGGCAAAAGTTTTAGAGTTTATTTCTAGTTTTTACAGCAGATTTCGGACAAATGAAGTACAAAGCTTCAATAATTAATAATTACCTCTTCTTCTTCCTTCTTCCTTCCTTTAAATTATATTTTCCAACACAACTAACAAACGTTGAATTTGTTTTTCCCAAGTTAAATTTTGCATAAAATTCACAGCATTACTACCCTTAACTTTAGCATTTTCTGAATCAGAATAAACTTTTTCTAACATTTCTACTACCTCTTCAACATCAGATTCTCCCCAACCTTCTACACCTGGAAAATGAGGAGTAGGTTTGACAGATTTTTGAGAAAGTAATGGATAACAATGAGAATTATTAATAATATCTAAATGCCCAGTATTAGCAGAAATAATTGTGGGAATACCACAGGCAAGACTTTCCATTGCCACAAGATTTGTACCACCTTCGCAACGATTTGTAAATATAGCAACATCAGCTTCTCGTAATATTTGTCCGACCATATAATTAGGAATAGCACCAACATCAATAACTGCATTTGTAGGAATATCATTTGCTAGTAACCATTCAGTAATTTGTAAACATTTATTTTGACTAACTTTAGGTAATCCGACAACATTTCCAGTTTTTTCAATTCCTACCATAAACTGAGGCCAAAAATTATGCCAAGCTGTTATTAATAATGCTTCTGGATGACGTTTTTGGAAAATTTTAAAAGCTGCTATGACAATATCTTGACCTTTACGATATTCTAGTTTTCCACCAGAAAAAATAACAAAGCGATCGCTAAAAGTATTAGATTTAGGTGCTGGATGAAAAATGGTTTGGTCGATACCTTGGAGAACTTTTTGTACAGGTTTTATGCCATTACTTTCTAAGACATTAGTATTCCAAGTAGAACCTGTAATAATTAAATTGTATGTTTGGGCGCAATTTATTTGTTCTGAAGTAAATTTAGTATTTTCTGAAAAAATAATTCCTATATTTTGGTTTCCTAAAAGATTGTTACTGACAGAAAAATTACTACTTAATGCGTGTAATATTGGTACATTAAATTTGATTTTTTTACCTTGGTGATTCTTCAATTGATTTTGCAGATTTTTTTGCTCATTAAAAGCTGGATTTAGTAAAGCTTGATGCACAGGGTTTAAGGTTCCAGGTTGAATAGAAGGAGGTGTTAATAATAAGGGTTGATATTCTGAGTTTTTAAGTAGTTGAAGAGTAAGATTAATGCCATAGATACCCCAACCACTGTGATTGTTTAACGGCCAGTTAATTCCAATTTTTTTCATTATTTCAGAAGTATAAGTTTGAAAATTATCAGGTTCTTCAACCTTACTATTAGTTGCTGTAATTTCTGGAATAAAAGCAGAAGTTTGTAGATTTTTTTCAGAAGTTATAAAGGTGGATGGAGCTGTTTTTTTATGTTTGCTAGATTTATATTGTGCTAAAGATTTTTGAATGGCTTTGTCTGGTAGTTTAATAGCCTTTATTTCAGAAATTTTATTGGTAGAAGAATTATTATTTAGGAAATTTTCTAAGCTCTCTTTAACTTGCTTCAATACACTATTCCAATCTCCTATTTTTTGTTGTCTAAATAATCTCATTGTTGGATACCAAGGACTATCTTCTCTGTCTGTTAACCAACGCCATTCAGAATCAAAATTTAACATTACCCAAACTGGTTTACCTAATGCTCCTGCTAAGTGAGGAATAACTGTATCTATTGTTATTATTAAATCTAATTGTTTTATGGCTGCTGCTGTATCAGCTAAATTATTAAAATATGAACCTAAATTATGTATCTGAGTTTGAGACTTCAACCATTCTAAATCTTTGCCTGAGACTTCTTTTTGTAAAATGTAAAAATTGACCTTATCTATACTTAGAATTTCTTGTAAATATTCAATGGAGCAAGAGCGTAGTTTACTGGTGTCACTGGTACTATTTGTTTGCCAGCATATTCCCACTTTGAGATTTTTTTTGGGAGCAGTTGGAATAGTAAAGTCGATTGATTTTGGTATAGATAAATAAGGAATTTCAGCAGGTATAGTTTCTAAGGTAGTTCCAAAAATTCTGGGTAAGCTCATTAAAGGTATTTGTAAATCAAAGTCTGGTAATTTTTCTCCTCTAATTAATAATTCATCTATTCCTGAGACAGTAGTAAAAATTAATTTTAATGGAACTTTATTACATTCAACAATGACACGACCTCCTAATTTTTTTACTAGAGGAATATAGCGGATAAATTGAATAGAATCTCCTAAGCCTTGTTCTGTATAAACCAATAAATTTTTACCCTGAAAGTTTGAACCATTCCATAGAGGTTGAGAGAAATTACGAACGATAAAACCTTTCGTTTTCCACCGCCATTCATATTGAGAAAAACCGGGAATAAAATTTCCCTGTTTCAACAAAATACCTGCTAAACCAAAGTTACTATTTACATAATTTTTGTCTAATTTAAGAGCTTCTTCATAACATTTTTGAGATTCTGTAAGTTCTCCTAGTGTAAAAAATATTGACCCTAGCTCATTATATACTTCAATATAGTCTGGGTTGAGTTCTAGAGATTTTTGATAATGTTTAATAGCAGTTTCAAAGTTACCTTTATCTCTGAAAATTTTTCCTAAATTTAAGTAAGCTTGACTATAGTTAGGATGCCAAGTAATAACTTGATGTAAAAGCTCAATTGCTACATCATTTCTACCTGCTAAATGTTCTAGTACAGCCAATAAATGAAGTA